>CALSAT010000031.1:0-15927 GCA_943372905.1 Bacteroides fragilis
AAAGAGAACGGTATCCGATAGCTACGTTATTGCTTAAAATGGCTGATGTAAAATTCAGACCTGCCAATGCCGATTCGCCGATAGCAATGTTCTGGCTGGTGACGGTATTTGCTTCCAGCGCATTACGTCCTATGGCAAGATTAGTAGCACCGGTAGTATTATCACGCAGGGCACGGCTGCCGATGGCCAGGTTATTGTTGGCGGTGTTCTGGTACAAAGCGCTGTCACCAATAGCCAGTATGCCGGTGGCAGTAGTGGATGTTCTTGCTGACATAAAACCAATGGCGGTATTATTACCGGCAGTGGTATTGGAAGCCAGCGCCTCAGTGCCGATAGCAGTGTTGTTGCTGCCGCTGCTGTTGGCTACCAGCGTACCGCTTCCTATACCGGTATTTTTCGCACCGGTCTGGTTCACTGCCAGGGCCCGGAAGCCTACGGCACTGTTGCTGTCAGCAGTATTTACCCGGTGCAGGGCTTCAAAACCAAGTGCTGTATTATAACTGCTCGTATTATTGGCAAAAATAAAATTGGCATTAGAGAGTGCTCTTGCGCCAACACCGGTGTTAAAGCTTCCCCTGTCTACTTTACTACCGCTCTGCGCCCCCATGAATGTATTAGCCGTACCATCCTTATTGGTTTCCATACTGAAGTAACCAATAGCGGTATTGGCATAAGGGCCACCCGATAAAAACGGTGAAGTGGTGGTGGTATCATTACTCAGCGCAAAAGGGCCGATTGCCACATGGCCATTGCCCTCCCGGTTCACGGCTAATGCACTTTTACCAACCGCTACATTTTGCCCTCCATTGCTTAGTAGCTGCAGTGCATTGGCACCTACCGCCACATTCTGGCTGCCGGTGGTATCTGTAAGTCCGGCCTGGTAGCCCATAAAAACATTATCGTCTGCAGTACGCAGGTTTTGCCCGGCGTTGGCACCCAGTGTACTGTTATTATTGGCATTGCTGGCCCCTAAAGAATTGCTGCCACCCAACCGGCCTACCAGGGTATTGTTAGTACCGGTGTTCATGTACGAGCCAGTGGCATTACCGAGAAATGTGTTGTTGCTGCCAGTGGCATTAGCACCTGCATCCTTCCCCACATAGCTGTTGAAACTGCCGCTTACATTGGCAAACCCTGACTCATCGCCTACAAATGTGTTCTCTGCACCGGTAGTATTACTTCTTCCGGCGCTGCTGCCAAGGGCCAGGTTGTAACTGCCTGTTGTATTGGAAAAAAGCGCCTCTGCACCCGTAGCTGTATTATTCAGCCCATTCAGGGCAGATGAGGGGTTGTTGCTGAACAATGCTTTGTACCCGATAGCAGTATTATTGGTAAAATGATTGCCGCTGCTCACCAAAAAGTTATTATTGAACAATGCCGAATCACCCACGGCCACATTGCGGCTGGCAGAAAAATTTCCATATAAGGCCGATACACCAATAGCCACATTATTAACACCTCTGCGGTTCACAAACATGGCCAGATTACCGATAGCGATATTACCGTTTGCTGACGTATCATTATTCAGTGCACTGTTTCCGATAGCAATTTTATTGTTGCCTTTTGTACCACCTGAATACGAAAAATAGCCTATCGCTATATTATACTGACCACCAATATGCCCGTTACCGGCATAAGCGCCCAACATTACATTACCAATGCCTGACGTATCAAGATAAAGAGAATTGGCGCCTATGGCTACATTGCTATTGCCCCGTTTCATATTATATGCACTGCTATGGCCTACTGCAGTATTAAAATCACCATCGAAAAAGCCGCTGCGGTTTACACCGGCATTAAAAAGAGCACTGTATCCCACCGCTGTATTGGCAGTTGTTCTTTTCCCATTAAACATTGAAAAAGCCCCGATAGCCACATTATCAATGCCGGTCGTGTCGCCATTCATGGCATTGGAACCCAGGGCTGTATTGTTATCACCCGATTTATGGTTGGCCAGTGTAGTATTTCCCATCGCCACATTGCTGCTCCCGGTAATATTTGAACTCATAACGCCGCCACCAAATGCCGTATTGAAACTGCCGGTGGTATTATTGGCAAGGGCACTACTTCCCATTCCTGTGTTTACGATTCCGGTGGTCGTTTTACCAGCATTAGCTCCTATAAAATAATTAGAGGTATTGGCATTCCACTGCCCGGCCCAGGTATTATTTTGTTTAAACCGGATGGGCATGGTGGTAGTGGTACCCATAAAGTTCACAGCAGTGTCTGTACCTGCATTACCCGTGGTCAGCCATCCCTGCGAAGCAGAGGCGGTTGCCAGCCATTGCCAGGCACTGCCATTGTAATAATAAAAACCCGTACTGTCCGGACCACTCTGAAAGACCAGCACTCCTGTTGCCGGTTGAAAGATGGCAGTACGCTGCACTTTCGTCATACGGGGAATGAGTATGCCTTTGGCCGTACTCTTTACATCCAGTATCGCACTGGTATCGGCAATGCTGCCGTCGGTATTAATGCTGAATGACTGGGCCGAAGCGGACAGATAACTGGTGATCACCAGGGCCAGGGCCAGGAGGAGTTTTTGTGTTTGCATGGTTGATACTAACAGGTTGATAAACAGGTCATGCAAAGTAAACACTGACCCTAAAAAAAAATATCCCTCAATTTGGGGATATTTCATGCCGGAATTTTCTGTAAATATTCACAGTGGTGTATTATCAGTCTTCCTGTACCGGTCAGTCTATCTTCATGTTTGCCCGCTGTACCTGTTCCTTGATGGTCTTTTCCACCGCCGTTTCCAGGGTAGCGTTAGGGTTTTCTTTAATTTGCCTGGCTTTCACCTCAGCAATGTATTTACTGCGGTTGGCACTCAGCTCCTGTATCTCCTTTTGTATCTTTTCCCGTTCAGCCGTTTTATCCAGCACCAGTTGCCGCAGTTGTTCCGGCGTTCTGTTTTTCAGGCTGTCGGGTAATGTGCTGCGGTCCACTTTTCTAAAGTAGGCGGTGTCCGCCTTCACCGCATCCACCAGGTCCCAACTGGCATTATTATATACGTTGGATTTTGCTTTTGCTTCTGCTCTTTTCATACCTGCCTGTTTACTTAGTGAGTAGTTAAGCCGGTCTTGTTCCTGCTGCCTGCTGGCATTAGCAATGCCCATAGCGCCATACCCGATATAAGTATTGTTCAGTTGTTGGTTCAGCACCATCAGGGTAGTATCATAAGGGGTGTAGATATCCGGCTCTTTCGCATTATGGTCTATATTGGTAAAACTGCCATTGCCGCATTCGCCCAGCAGGTTCCAGTGCTCAGCGATCCCTCTCTCATAGCTGCCGCAATACAGAGTATTTACGATCACTCCTTTCTCCCGGGCATTATTACAGGCTTTGGTATAATGCAGGTTGCCCTGTAAAAAATCTTCATTACCCGCAATAAAGATCACCTTATAATGATCCGTGCCTGTTTCCCATTTCAGTTCATCAATAGAAGTAAAGATCACCTGCCCGCAATACTCAGCGCCGCCATCTGTTTTCAGACCGAACAGGATCTTCGATACCTCATCCAGGTCATTGGTAAAGGGACTCAGTTTTTTTACATAGCCTTTGGCAGCATCATTGGTGGTGCGGCCATATTCATACAAAGCCAGTTCTACCTGGGGCTGTACCTCACCGGTACACTTCGCTTTGCCCAGGGTCGTCACCATATTCCAGAGTTGTTCTTTTGCCTGTTGTATCAATCCTTCCATACTGCCGCTTACATCCAGCAAAATGGCCACCTGTATCTTGGGGGTGGGTTTGGCAGCGGCGGAAGGCGGGGGTTGTTGTACAGGGGCAGAGAAACCAAGCAGGGAAACTAATGACACTACGGCCAGTGGTTTGAAGAGTAGTTGCATAGTGATCGTTTGCCACAAGATGCAACATACAAGTGGTTTCCACAATACAGGAAAGGCTCTTTTGCAGATAGTTTAACGTTTACTGTCCATTGGGTATCCAGGTCCCGCCATTGGTGCCCCAGCTTATATTCACGTTATCTCTTACGGTAGTTGGCAGGCTGGCCGGAACAGACTCCAGGTAATTCTTGTACGGCACAGAACGTCCCATGCTTTGCAACTGTACCTGCCCGTTCTTCATTACATATACTATCGTATAGCCAAAGAACTGGCGGGCCGTATCCTTTTCTGCCTTGTGCTCATAAGGGCTGCCGCCATTACCGGCAATGATTTGGTAGCTGCCCGATACGGTAGGTTGCAGCCGGTCGTACTGGTGGCTGTGTGCCGATAGCATCGCCTCCACCTGGTTGGAATCCATCACCGGCCAGATGGCCTGTACCACCGATACATCCATAGTACTTTCGCCATCCGGCACATACAGCGGCTTCGTAACCACCGCCGGTTTATGCCCCAGCAGGAAGATATGTTTTACAGAAGGGTCTTTACGGGCCGCCAGTATATCTGCCACTATCCAGGCCGACGGGGCCAGGCCGATCGTTCCGCCTTTATCATAGGTGTCCGTATTCAGCATAATGAAGTGGGTATTGTTGTACGTAAAAGAATAGGTCATCAGGTTATCGAGACTATCCTTACCACCTACCCGGTTGATGGTAACACCAGTGGGCATATACGCACCCATATAATTCATCCAGGTTTGCAGCGCATGTTTATTAGGCTGCTCCACATGCTTTTTAGAGAATAGCATCTCATGGTTGCCCGGCAGGGCCACCAGTTGTATGCCCGAGGCAGGCAAGCTGGAAAAACTGGTACTCATATATTGCTGTTGCCAGGCCTGCAGTTGCTGGCCCAGTACGGCTGTATCCTTGTCGAGCCCCAGCACCGCATCACCCAGAAAAAAATAAAAGGCCGGTTTCGGATCCAGCCCCGCTATTTCATTGAACGTACGTTGCAACTCCGGAATATTAGCCGTAGAAGCATTAGTATTCGCATTACCGGTATCCTTTCCATCCACCCGGTTGCAGCCCATGAACACAAAGCTGAACAACACAGAGTCCGGGTTGATAGCAGGCGCATTCGTCACCACCAGTGCTTCACCAGCGCCGGTTTTTTTATCCGCAGACTTTTTACTGTTACAACTGAATAAGAGAAGAATAGCAGGCAGCAGGAGGATTCGCATCACAGAAGGTTTTGGTGAGTGGTTAAAAGGCTATCCTAAATATAAACAAACTCCCGCAGAATACTGTTGGGCCACGAATTACACGAATGCCACGAATGATTGAATGTAAATAGGATTGCTTCGCAATGTGAATACAGGTTGCCACAGATTGCACAGAGAGACAGAAGTAACTCTCGCCAAGCCGCCACGTCACCAAATTCTTCCTTCGTGCCTCCGTGGCAATCAACTGTATTCCTCCCCACCTCCCCATCTCTGCGGTAAAAATGTATTCATGTATTCCATTGCGAAGCAATCCCCTTTGCGCCCCCGTGTCTTTGTGGCAATCAACTGTTTTCCTCCCTACCTCCCCATCTCTGCGGTAAAATTGTATTCCATTGCGCAGCAATCCCTTCGTGCCTCTGTGTCTTTGTGGCAATCAACTGTATTCCTCCCCACCTCCCCATCTCTGCGGTATAATTGTATTCTTCAGTGCCTTTATGTCTCAGTGGCAAACCTGTATTCCCATTGCGCAGCAATCCTCCCCACGAGAAACACCCCATCGTAGATTTACCCAAAAAAATAGCGTATTAATAGGATTGCACAAGAACCCGGAATGTATTTTATTTGCTCTATCCAATTCCTACTACCATGAAATTAATGATGTACCTGGGAAACGACCTCATAGAGGCAATACCCATCAACAACACCGACCTGCGGGTGCCCGGCTACCTGGGCAAGTTCAAACGCAATCTCAAACTGAAATACCAGGAATTATTAAAGATGGCGCCAGAGCCACCTGAGTTTTTAGTATTCAACCCCGAAATGAAACCAGAGTTACCGCAGGAAAAGCAAAATGGTTAATAGATAAAAACTAAAAGATAATAGTTCATTAAAGGAGCAACAGCCTTTTCTGTTCCACTGTTTTCCTCAAAGGAAATGCTGAGAACCAGAAGCTATTCCGGCTATAAAGAACTATTATCTATTCTCTTTTATCTATTATCTAAATAACTTCCACGCTTCTCTCCACAAACGCCGTCAGGTCGGCGCCTTTTAGTAGTCCCTGTGCCAGCATCGCCAGGTCAAAGGCCTGCTTCGCCATCGCTGTTTGCTGGTCTTCCGCAGCGCCCAGTATCTTACTCACGATCTTGTGGTTCGCATTGATCGCCACTTTATAATTATCCGGCATAGCGCCGTAAAAGTTCATGCCGCCACCGCCGCCCAGTTTGCTCATATCCTTCATCCGGCGCATCCACTCTTCCATGGTAATGGTCACCGGCATCGCTTCCGCCGGCAGACTTTCCACTTCCACTTTCATCGCCGGGTTATGGATCGCTTTATCAAATATCTCCTTCAGCTTTTTAGTCTCCTCCTCCGTAAGTGTATGTGCCGCCGCATCCTCTTTCACGATCAGTTTATCGATCACATCCGCATCCACCCGCTTCAGCGAGGTTTTCTCCAGCTTCATTTCCAGGTGATGGATAAAGTGGGTATCAATAGGAGAGTTCATCAGCAGCACATCATAGTCTTTCTTCAGCGCCGCCTGTATATAGCTGTCCTGGCGTTCCGCGTCAGCCGTGTAGAGGTACACCAGTTGACCGTCCTTATTGGTTTGAAAATCTTTCACTTTGATGGAGTATTCCTCCAGCGTATAGTGTTCATTCTTTGTATTGGTCAGCAGTAAGAAATCTTTCGCCTTCTCATAAAACTTCTCATCAGAGATAGCGCCGTATTTCACAAAAATGCCAATGTCGTTCCATTTCTCTTCATATGCCTTGCGGTCCTTCTTATACAGCTCCTGCAGTTTATCCGCCACCTTGCGACTGATATAGCTGTTGATCTTTTTTACATTACTGTCTGCCTGCAGAAAAGAGCGGCTCACATTCAGCGGAATATCTGGCGAGTCTATCACACCGTGCAGCAACAATAAGAATTCAGGAACAATATCCTTCACCTCATCCGTAATGAACACCTGGCGACTAAAGAGTTTGATCTTGTTCTTTTGTACCTCGAAATCATTCTTCAGTTTGGGGAAATACAACACCCCTGTCAGGTTAAAGGGGTAGTCCACATTCAGGTGGATCCAGAAGAGGGGCTCCTCAGAAAAGGGATAGAGCTCCCGGTAAAAATCCAGGTAGTCCTCATCCTTCAGGTCGGCAGGTGCCTTCGTCCAGATAGGGTTGGTATTATTAATGATATTATCAACTTCTACCGATTTGTACTTCGGCTTGCCTTCCTCATCCTCACCATCCGGCACCGATTCTGTTTTAGTACCAAACTGCACCGGCACCGGTAAAAACTTCGCATACTTATTCAGAATATCACTCAGGCGGTGCTCCTCCAAGAATTCCGCCGACTCATCATTGATATATAAGACCACATCCGTCCCTCTTTCCGTCCGTTGGCCTTCGCTGATCTCAAAAGAAGTGCTGCCATCACAAACCCAGCGGGCCGGTTCAGCTCCCTCCTGGTAAGAAAGGGTTTGTATCTCCACCTTATCCGCTACCATAAAGGCCGAGTAGAAACCAAGACCAAAGCGGCCGATGATCTCATTTGCATCCTTCGCCTCCTTGAATTTTTCCATGAACTCCGTAGCGCCGGAAAAAGCCACCTGGTTAATATACTTTTTGATCTCCTCCGCCGTCATACCGATACCACTGTCAGAAATGGTGATCGTTTTAGCTTCCGCATCCAGTTTTATCCGGATGTTGGTATTCCCCAGTTCGCCGGGGTAGTGGCCCAGGGTAGCCAGGCGTTTCATCTTTTGGGTAGCATCCACGGCATTGCTCACCAGCTCCCGCAGAAAGATCTCGTTATCAGAATAGAGGAATTTTTTGATGATGGGGAAAATGTTCTCCGTATTAATAGAGATAGTCCCTTTTTCTTGTACCATAATCGTTGATCGGTTTAAAAATGAATCAGGAAGTTGCGGCAACAAGATAGCAATAGCTGTTCCAGAGCAGAAAAGTTTGCCAGATTGGCAGGTTTCAGCAGCCGATCCTCTCGCAAAGCCGCAAAGAAACAGCCATTGCGCAGCAATCAACTGTATTCCTCCCCATCTCTGCGGTTAAAATTGTATTCCTGTATTCCATTGCGCAGCAATCCCTTTGCGTCCCTGCGCCTTAGCGAGAAAAATATGTATTTGTATTCATTGCGCAGCAATCCCTCTGTGCCTCTGTGTCTCAGTGGCAAACCCTGTATTCCCATTGCGCAGCAATCCCCTTCGTGCCTTTGTGTCTTTGTGGCAACCAACTGTATTCATTGCGCAGCAATCAACTGTATTCCTCCCCATCTCTGCGGTTAAAATTGTATTCCTGTATTCCATTACGCCGCCATCCCCCTTGCAATACAAAAAATTGATACACCAGGCCCAAAAGCGGTGGGGTAGGGGAGGGGCTGAACAATAGATAAAAAGGGACTGCAAAGGTTCCTGAACGAAGGATGAACGAAGGATGAACGAAGTAAACCCGCTTCTACCCTGCTGCCTGCCTGCTGTAGCGTAGCCATTGACAGGCCAGGCGGCCACACCTATTAATCCTCCAGCTTAAAATCAAGGTCCAGCAATTTCTTCGGATGAACATCCAGTGCCCGGGCCAGCTCCAGCACACTCAGGATCGTGATATTCTTCTGCCCTTTCTCGATCTTCGCAATATCACTATGATCCAGCTTGCACAGCGCCGAGAGGCTGCGCAAACTAAGCCCCTGCGCTTCCCGCAATCGCTTTACATGTTCGCCAAACACCAGCAGTGGATTATGCACCTTTGATTTCGCCATGAAGAAGTGAGTATTTCATGGGAAAAGGTCTGGCAAACTAAAAAATAAATCGTGGGGCATATAACCCCCATATGAAAATAGACATTATATTTGGCTATAATTTGTTTGTATGCCCTTACTCCGTGAAAACAGGCTGCGGCTGCTATCCGCAGCCGAGCAAGAGGACCCCCAATTGGTCCTGGAGAATTTCTTCGAAAGCTTTCACCTCTACGAAGCACAGGAAATGCTCGACCTCCTCAAAAAAGTAATGATGACCTCCCTCCGCAATAAAGGCCAGCGGGAGCAGGAAAACTGGCTCTTCTTTCTCGAAAAGCTCGAGAAACTCGTAGAAACAGGCTGGGTACTGCGCCCAAAACCCGGGATCATCCCCAAAGTAGAAAGCCACACCAACATATCTGGCGGTGCCGCCTGAGCAGGGCCGGCCCTCCCTTCCTTCTGTATTTGTAGCCAGGCTATATAAGCCAACCGCCGGGCTACCGCCTAGCTGTGACTAGACGACACCTCTTTCAACATGATTAACAATCATCTATGATTAATTCAGCACAATAACCTGGTAATCGCACAACATGATAACCTGGTAATCGTACAACACAATAATCCGACAAAAGCTTTTTGAGTGCTGCTGGTACATGGTTGCCAGCCCATCCCCCTTTTATTCCTTTATTCCAGCTTAAAGAAAGCCCCTCTTTCTATCGCCAGCACGATGGGGGTGTGTTGGGTCAGGGCTTCCTCTGTCAGGTCTTCCACCCACGAGTCGTCAATGGAGTTAAAAACATCAAAGCTGTTGGTCTCAGGAAAATAGTTGATGTACTTGCTGCTGCGGAAGCCACCCTTCAGCAGGATAAAGAATTCAGCAGCAGAAGCCGTTTCGCTATAGGCAGCTTCCATCTTCAATTGATTGACAGAATCAATACGTTTCATACAAGGTCCGGTTTGCTCAAAGATAAGGGATGTACCCTTAAAGTCCGTTGACTTATAATCGACAATGCCAGACCTTACACCGATGGACATCAAGCTAAAGATCGGCCAGCGGATAAAGCAACTGCGCAGCGAAATAGGTATTTCGCAGGAGGCGTTGGGTCTCGAAGCCGGTGTGGACCGCACCTATGTGAGTGATGTGGAGAATGGTCGGCGCAATGTATCGGTGGAGATCTTGGAAAGACTCGTAAAAGGATTGGGGATAACGTTGGCTGTATTTTTCAATGAAAAAGACTTTCGGAAATAGGTGGAAACACTGGGGTGTGTATTATACAAAGTCTTATATTGAATTAAGTACATTGCAGAACACTTTTAAGGCCTAGGCCGCTACCAAAGCTGTTTATCATTTTTAACAGCAATTAACCATAAACGAGCATGAAGCATCTAACTGAATTTAAAGTTCAGCTTGGGAAGATTTCAGATGATGAAATTATATCTTTAAGAATTGCAATTGACAAAGAGTTTAAGAGAAGGAAAATTAAATTTTCTTCAGGGGAGTATGGTGAAAAAACGGCAATTGACTTTTTTAATAAGACCCCAAGGCTTGATAATTTATTAAAAGCACGAACGGGTACAAAAAACGTAGACGCTCTATCAAGGAAGGGAGATCGTTATTCGATAAAAACAATAAAAGATGGAAATAAAAGCGGAACAGTATATCCTGACAGAGAAGAAAAAGATAAGCAGCTATTTGAATATTTACTTTTAGTGTTGCTTAATGATGAATATGAGTTGAAAGGCTTGTACAGGTTTTCCTGGAAAAAATTCTGGGAACTAAAACAATGGGACAAGACAATGAATGCGTGGTATATATCAAAAACACAAAAGGCCTTAAATGAAGGAGAATGTTTGTATGAAGAAACAGATAAATAACAGTGAATTGAGGACGATTGATTTGTTCTGCGGCGCCGGGGGTAGCAGTTACGGTGCTAGAAAAGCAGGAGCTAATATTCTTGCAGGATTCGATTTATGGAATACAGCTATAAAGGCTTATCAGAAAAATTTTCCTGAAGCAAAAGCCTATGAAGGGGATTTGAGAAAAGTGAACCTGAAAAATCTAAAAAAGGAACTTGGTGAAATTGACTTGTTACTTGCGTCACCTGAATGTACTAACCATTCTTTAGCTAAAGGCGCAAAGGAAAGATGTGAGGATAGCAAAATGACTGCCTTTGAAGTAACTAGGTATGCAGAAGTCTTTAGACCTAAATGGATGGTTATAGAAAATGTTGTAGAAATGCAATCATGGAGTGGGCATCCTAAACTTCTTGACGAACTATGGAAGCTTGATTACTCAGTACAACAAGTTCGGCTTAATTCTGCTGAGTTTGGTGTACCGCAAGCAAGGAAAAGATTATTTTTACTTTGTACAAATACTATTAAAGCAAGTATATCTGAGTTTAAATATACCAAGAGTAAGGAACACCCGGTATCGTCTGTAATCGATTGGTCTGAGAAATATAAATATAGTCCTTTATTTAAAGAAGGTCGAGCCCAGAACACTTTACTTAGAGCGGAAAACGCAATTGCAGCACTTGGCAAAAAACAAGATTTTATAATGGTTTACTACGGTACAGGAGATGGCTGGCAAACTTTAGATCGCCCATTAAGAACAATAACTACACTTGACAGATTTGCATTAGTAAGGCCCTCAAATAAGGGACATAAAATGAGAATGCTTCAACCAGAAGAATTAAAATTTGCAATGGGGTTTTCATCTAACTATAGTTTAGATATTGGTATAACTAGACGAGAGAAGATTAAACTTATGGGAAACGGTGTTTGTCCCCCAGTAATGACTTCAATTATTAAGAGTTTATGTCAATAACGCCAATACAAAACGGAAATTTAATTTTAAGACCAAGGGCAAGGCTTATTAAAACTATTGGCGAAGAATTGATCAGTAATGATATTGTAGCTATCATTGAACTAGTAAAAAACAGCTACGATGCGAACTCAACGATTATTTCTATTAGTTTTCAAGGGAAAGTAATAGAAGTTACTGAAGGAAAGAAAAAAAAGAATGTGCTAATTAAGCATGGCAGTTCAATTACTATTTCAGATGATGGTATTGGAATGGACCTTGACACAGTCAAAAGTGCATGGATGGAGCCGGCCACAATTAATAAGAAGAATACAAAGAGAAGTCCTGGAGATAAGAGAAGATATACGGGAGAAAAGGGAATTGGTCGGTTTGCGTCTGCAAAACTTGCGAATTCTCTAAGATTGATAACAAAACCAACTAACGACAATGAAATCATTGTTGACTTCAACTGGGCAGATTTTTCTGATGACAAGAAATATTTGGACGAAGTAAGATGTTCCTGGGAAGTAAGACCTCCTACAGAAATTAAGTCAAGTGGAACAACTCTAAAACTTTTTGAACTTAACAGTGATTGGGATGAAGAAAAGTTTAGAGAACTTAGAATTTCTTTGTCAAGACTTATTAATCCAGTTTCACCAATCACCGATTTCCTTATGGACATCCAACTTCCAAAAGAATTGGATACATATTCTGGATGGGTGACTGCGCCTGAGTCCCTAAATAAACCGGATTATTATATAAAGGGTACAATTGATAAAAATGGAACTCCCGATATTAAGTATTTTTCTAAAAAAATCGGAAAGGAAGAACAGTTAAATATTAAGGAGTCCGAGTTTTCATTACGAGATCCCGTACGCAAGCCTGTTGTTGGACCTTTTAAGTTTGAATTTAGAACCTGGGATAGAGAGAATGATTCGTTAAGCAAAATAGCAGTTGAAACAGGTTCTACAGTAAAAAGTATTAAAAGAGACTTGGACGAGCTAGGTGGAATAAGTATATACAGAGACGACTTTAGAGTGTTGCCTTACGGGGAACAAAAAAATGATTGGCTTCGTTTGGATTTACGTAGAGTTAATAACCCAACAATGCGCTTAAGTAATAATCAGATTGTTGGGTATATATTAATAAGTCTAGATGAAAACCCAGATTTAAAGGACCAAAGCAATAGAGAGGGAATTGTTGAGAGTCAAGCATTTGTTGATTTAAAAGAAATAATTAAAAATCTTCTAAACCAAATAGAGCAAAAGAGATATGAAGAAAGGCCTAGAGAGTCTGACGAAATACAAAGCCAACAAGGCTTGTTCAATAGCTTTTCAATTGCTCCTGTCGCACAGTTAGTTCAAACAAGACTTCCCAACGATAAAGAGGTAATTGCACTTGTTACAAAAACAGAAATAGCAATTCAACAGGGTGTAAAAAAAATCCAAGAAGTTCTTTCAAGATATAGACGCCTTTCTACTCTCGGATTGCTAATTGATGTTATTCTCCATGATGGAAATAATTTCCTTGCAAACATTGATAGCGAGACCCATTTACTTTCAAAGGAGGTCGCAAAAAAAGATTCTGACTTGGCGATAATAAAAGAGCATATTAAGAATATAAATGAGGGCCGTAAGGTTCTAGCACAATTATTTAAACGCATTGAGCCGTTCGGTGGAAGAAAGAGAGGTAGACCAAAAGATATTATTATTGAAGACGCTATTGCCAATGTATTTTCACTTTATAAAACGGAACTAACAAAACTTGATATTCAATGTATATTACCAAAATCCAAGAATCAAGTAAGGATTGATGACGGTGAACTCCAAATGATTTTTGTAAACCTACTTCAAAACTCTTTATATTGGCTTGAAACAGTAAGTAAAGAAAGGAAGATTGAAATCATAGTTGAAAGAACAGACGATGAATTATCAGTAGTTTTTAGCGACAGCGGCCCTGGTATCAAAGAAGAACATCAACAAATAATATTTGATCCTTATTTCACTACTAGGCCTGACGGGATTGGATTAGGGCTGACTATTGTTGGTGAATTAGTAACAGAATATGATGGGGATTTTGCTCTAATTGACAATGGGCCGCTCGACGGAGCCTCTTTCAAAATAATTTTCAGACGAAGAATTTAACTATGCAATTACACACCTTATTCATTGATGACGAGGAAAAAATAAGAAGCAATCTTGTAAAGATTTTTGATGGGGAAATCATTGGTGAACACACCATTGTTGCTGATAGTGCAGAGACTTTTGAAATTGGGATGGATAAAATTTCGAAGCGAGATTATGATATTATCATTTTGGATCTGTGCAAAGGTGAACCAAGCGATACAGGTGAAAAACCTGGCTATGATATATTAAGGCAAGTTCAATCTTTAGCCTTTGTTCCGATTATTTTTTATTCAGGATTGACAAAAGATTTAACTTCTTTATCATCTGAAGTTATTGGTGTCGTAAATAAGGGAGATGGTGTAGAAAAACTCAAATCAGAAATTGATAGAATTATAGCTTCTAAAATTGCTTTACTTAAAGGTCAAATCTATAACCACCTAAGAGAATCTTTGAGGCAATACTTTTGGGAAACTGTTCATGGTGAGAGAAAAATTTTTGAACCAATTAAGAATGATATTTCTCTTGGCTATTTATTACTCAGGCGATTTGCAAATTCACTTTCAAAAGAAAAAATAAAACAACTTTTAGGAGATGATAAAATTAAAACAGATAAAGCCCACCCCATGGAGTTTTATATTTTTCCAATTAATGCTGACCCATTAAAGGAAGAATATCAGGCGGGTGAAATTCTAGAAAAGGACGGGCAGCTTTACGCTATCTTAACTCCCGATTGTGACTTTGTTTTGCGGAATGATGGATCAAGAAAGGCAGATAAAATATTGTTAGCTATTACAAAGAACTTTAAGACTTTGCCTGATTTTTCAAAATATAATACTCTTAATAGTAAAGCAACTAAAACTGATGAAGAAGAAAAAAAACAGCTGCCAAATCTTAAGGGAAAGCTAAAGCAATGGATGGGGAATAATGCTGGAGAAAAAGATAGGTATTTTTTTCTTCCTTCTACTCCATTTATTGAAAATCACATTATTGACTTCCAAGTTAAAACAATGGTTGATTATAAAGACTTAAAAGACTATCAAAGAGTTGCCAAGCTAGATTTACCCTATGCCCAATCAATGATTTCAAGTTTTATTCGGTATTATAACCGAATTGGATTCCCAGACTTAGACTCAGATTATGTTCTCGCATCTCTATAAATATCTTATTTAAGTAATCTCTTTATTGCTTTCAATCTACATTCCCAAACTACAATCACCTTCCAGCCATCTTTTTTCAGCGCCTTTACCGCTTTCGCATCATTGGCTTTATTGGTGTTTATCTTATGCAGCCACCATTCGGTTCTTGTTTGGGGTACTTTGTAGTATTTACAATGGGCATGGCCATGCCAGAAGCAGCCATGTATAAAGATCACGGTTTTGTATTTGGGCAGTACAATGTCGGGTTTACCGGGCAGGGTTTTGTCGTGCAGCTTGTAGCGGTAGCCCTGTGCATGCAGGTACTTCCGTACCAGCAGTTCCGGTTTGGTATCCGTACTGCGTATGCGGCTCATGTTGTAGCTTCTTACCTGTTGGCTGTGCACATCGGCCATATAGAGTAAAGGTAGTAAGCGTTGTACTTACCCACCCCTTCTGGTTGGCTCTTAGCCAGCAAAGCCTGCGGCCTCCCGTTTTTGCGGGACAGGCTCTCCCCGGAGGGGATGAATACCCTTGTAGTCAGCGTTTGGGCATAACTGCCGGATTTTATTTATCTCCGGCCCTGGCATTCAACTCTTTAAAGGCAAAAATAATTTCGGCACAGTGAGGGTTATTGCGATGGAGCAGCATTGAATTCAACACCTCTGTATCTTCTACTATTGCCACTCCATCTTCTTTAATTATAGAGCCGTCATTGTATTTCCAAAACCAGAAATCAAATTTTCTTTTGCGGCTCAGGTGACGTTCATCAGAACTATCGCATACATAAACCGTCACATTCTCTTTCTTCCTGAAGAAAACCCTGAAAACCTCTACTACCGTCACCCCTATTCTTTCGTCACTAACAGCCATATCCCAATTCCCTTCCGCTACATCGATATTGAAAGAATATACATTGCCGGATAATTCCGGATAGGCGTCAAACATATAGCTGTAATCCAGAAAATATACATTGTAGTTTATTCCTGCCGCAGTAGTAAATTGATAAGAGAAATTATCAGCTTCCTGAAGTAGATAAGGGCTTAACAAAACG
>CALSAT010000032.1:0-15895 GCA_943372905.1 Bacteroides fragilis
AAAGGATAAAAGCCCCTCTTTCAACTATGGTCCTGTTACTTACGAAACACTTCCAGGCACTACCAGCACATCCGTATTAAAGGAAAAAGTAGAAGACATTAGTATGGATAAATTTTGCACAGAAATGTATAAACATTCCTGTGCTCTTACGGCCCGTAAGCTTGCTGATGGGAACACCCTCATCACCCTTGCGAATTATGATATGAAAGAACTGGCAGCGGCTACTTCTTCTCTTCGAAGCGGTATGAATACTATGAGTTCTGCTGCGTGGTTTGTGTCCACCTCTGCGGGAATAATCTTTGAACCGGCTACTATGCAACCGGTGGCACGAAAAACCACCTGGAATGAAGTGAATAATTCAACCGCTGGCGAAAAATACCAGAAGCCGGAAAAACCCGATGCACCGGATAGCCCTGCTGCTGAATTCAATATACGGGGGGCTTATATCATGAAGAAGCAAATTATCGGCAACAGGCGGTATGTTATCTATTATTATGACAGGGAATTAAAAGTGGATGAAAGGGTGTTGAAAAATGCTACTCCGGTGGTGCCGAGTTTCTATGATTAAGATCGGTAAGAATGAATGTATTCCAGGTAGCTGAAACGAATAATCTTGCTGCCTTTCGTTAAAGGCAATAAGTGAAATAGCTTATACACCCCGCTCATTGCGGGGTTTTTTGTTTTCTTTTTATAAAGAATACCTGATTTGTGGTATTGACTTGTATAAAAGCAGGCTGTACCTTACGTCATTATTAAACCTTAAACCTTCTATCATGAAATTAAAAATCACACTGGACATTTTCAGTGGCCGGCCTAACCCGGAGCTGATCGTAACAGACAGCGAAGCAAAAAAAGTATTAGACAGTATTGCCCCCACCGGTAAGCCCAAGAACCTGAGCAATAAAAGCATTCAGCCGCCCTCCGGCCTGGGTTACCGCGGCATCATTGTGGAACAATTAGACAAGGCTTCTAAGAACCACCCCGCCCGGATGCAACTGACGCATACCAACATGTTTAGTGCGGCAGACTTTGCCGACCTGAATGGCGATGCGCTGGAAAGTCTTGTGTTTGACAAACTGAGCCAATTTGAAGGCATTCCCAACAAAAGAGAATTTAAACCCTACTTAGAAAAAGAGATCAGGCGGTTTAAAAAAGACTGGGAAATAGTTTCCAAAATTCCCATCCCCATCTGGCCACCATTGATCAATACCTGTGCCTGTGCTCCTGATCCTGACCTGGCCTGGTGGAATGACGGTGGTACGATACAATCGAACAACAACTGCTATAACTATGCGTGCAACTACCGGACAAATACTTTTGCCCAGCCGGGGAAAGCTTCCGGACAGCAATACACTTCTCTGTCGGGATGCAGTGTAGCCGCAGGACAGCGCAGTGCTAAAGATGGCGCCATTGCCGACCAACTGGTGAACACACCGCTGGCTGATAATAAATGCCCCGGTAAAGGACATCTTGTGGCCCTGGTAATTGCCCCAGGATGGGATTTTCACTGGTTCCGCAAAGGCCCCAATGGACGGTGGAGCCATAAGCCAGGCAGCACAGCGGCAAAGATCACTGACAACTCCGGTAACATCATCACCGATCCCCGCACGGCAGACAGAGGACCATATACCCAGTTTTGTACTTTTATGCAGGTACTGCATGGCCATATAAAAATTGCGTAAGCGACATATGATAACAGCAACAGTTTGTATTTATTCCGGCAGGCGAAACCCCCAGTGGCCCATACCGACTAAGGAGTATAACAAACTGTTGCTTACTATTGAAAGCCTGCCCCGGACTGAACCACAGGAGCAACCCTCCTTGCTGGGTTATTCCGGTATTATCGTGACGGGCGGAGAGAAATTGCTGTACGTTTATAAAGGAGTGATAACTGTGACAGAGAATGATGAAGCCAACGGCTATATCGATAAAGAAGGGGCTGTCGAAAAGCAGTTACTTCAGTCTGCACCGCTGGTGGTGCGGGAAGAAATAAAGGCTATGGCAGGGATATAAGGGCATTGGTCATTTCGGACCTTAGCCCGGCATACGGGAGATGTATTTTTCGATCTGCTTTATCTGGTCAACGATCTGGGGGGTAGTGGGTTTCAATGCTTTTGCTTTTCTGAAAAAATCTTTAGCTGCCCGGAATTCCCTTTTATTCATCATGATGCTGCACATTTGTAAATAGGCAGCAGATTCATTTTCCTTATCGGGTAATCCTTTGCGAATGGCTGCCCGGATATAACTTTCTGCCTGCTTCAGGTCGTTCTTCTGCATCATCAGCATACCCATTTGCAACATACTGGCCCCTTCGGCTTCTTTCATCGGCATGCCAAGGTCCAGCCCTTTTTTCATGCTTTTTTCTGCTCCAACAAAGTCTTGTTTCATCATGGCAATATTACCCTGCAGGGTGTAATACACCGAACGGATAGGCTTGTAGAGCAGGTTGGGAAATTTGATAGAAGCCAGTACTTTTTCAGCGCCGTCCATGTCGCCTTCCTCCATATACTGCTGTATGAGGCGCAGCGGACCAAAGAAGAAATGCCCCAGTACCAGTATCAGCCCCACGAGGTAAAGCGGAAAGGCGGGCCAGAAACTGGCGGCATAGTTTACATAAACGCCCAGGGCAATAAGGGCGAGGCCGATCCAGAGGCGGTATTTTATGAGGAGGTTGTAAAATTTCATACTGAAAATTAAGGGGTGCAAAGATAAGGCCTGCTGCCTAAAGGAAGTTTACTCTTTTGCATCGTTGATCTCTATCCAGTATCCGTCCGGGTCTTTGAAATAGATCTGTTTCACCCCATCCACCCGTGTAGTGACGGCCCCTTTTTCACCTGCCCAGTTCTCAAATTCGATCTTATGTTTGGCCAGTACTTGTAAAAAAACAGGCACTGAGGCCACACTAAAACAGAGGTGGGTGTTTTTATCGTGTTCCTTTTTTTCTTTAGCCCCGGAAATAATGTGCAAATGGGCTTTGTACCCAATGCTAAACCAGGCATGCCGGCCATCATGAAACGGTTCGGGAATAGTATCCAGGCCGATAATATCGTGGTAGAAACGGGTGCTTGTTTCAAGATCGACCACATATTGTGCTATATGGTTGATAACGGGTCCCTGAGAGTTCGTTTTTTGTGAGTGGCTTTCTAACTGTGCTGCTATACAAATAAGCAGCAGTGTTATATGCGGGAATAGGGGTTTCATTGTCTTTATTTGGTGATGAAGTTATGGTTCTCTTATGATACAGTGTCTTTAGAGTATATGAAGAGTATTTCAGGAGGCCATTAGCTATGGGTCAGGGTAGGATCAAGGTCTCGTGAAGGTCTTGTGAAGGTCCCGTGAAGGTCTTGTGAAAGTCTGGTGATGCAGTAGTAAATATTTCGGGTAAGTGGGTAAATTGCCGCCAAAAAAGGCAAAGGTAAAAGGAGGGCTGGTAGAGGTGGAGGGCAAGGTGGGGGAGCATGTGGTGATCCGGAAGGGACGCTATGGAGCCTATTTGCGAAAGGCGGTGGCTCCGGGAACAAAAGGGAGTGAACCGGCTCTGAAAGAGCAATACAGCCGTACAAAGTATTTGAACCACCTGGCGTCGGATATAAATACGCTGGTGAATGCACATGGTGAGGGGCTGAAAAGTCCCCGTTTTTATGAAATGGTGCAAAGCCGTTTCCGGGGGGAGCCTTATAATGACCGCCTGCTGCTGCTGTACACCCTGCGGGAGATGGAAGTAAACCCGGTACATACATTTCGCCGGCATGGCGTGGTGGAAGTACATTGCGAAGCTGATACCAAAGGGGTAACAGTGCGGCTTTGTGTAAAGAGTCTCCTTATGGACGGGGAGTACGAAGCCAACTGTTATAGCTTTGAGGTGCTGTGTGCCACGTGGATGCGGAAGGAGGGAGCAGCGGCTGATTGCGAAAGGCAGTATAGTGAGTGGGTTCAACTGAAAAAGGGGCTGCCGGAATTTTCTTTTTACTTCAGGCGGCCTAAGGGCGGGGTACACTGGCTATGCGGGTTGCGGATACGGTTCGGAATGAATGATGAGCCGATAGCATCTTTTGACGGAGACGGAATGATACTGGCTGATGCCGGCGCTTTTGACCGGGCAGAGTATGCCCGTGCGGCGGCCAAGTCAGAAATGATAAAGAAAAAGGTGGCGGCTGAAACCAGAAGTAAACCGGTAATAAACCGGGTGAAGGCCAGTGTAATACGGGAGAAGGGCAGAGGATGAGGCTGTTTTTTTACAGTGTTTGATGTGGATGCACGGGTTAATGGTTCATTAGGTCTTTTGGGGTTGAATAGCTATTTTTGCGACCCATTTTGGTCCCGTAGTTCAATGGATAGAATAGAAGTTTCCTAAACTTTTGATACAGGTTCGATTCCTGTCGGGACTACTCAAAGAAGCAGCAACGCTGCTTTTTTTATAACCATTGCTTAAGATTTTGACAGCCGACAACCTTTGCGACATATACCGCATATTCTGTAATCCACTACTCAGCACATCTCATTCTTTCGTAAGTTGCAGTTTTAACACTTCAAACCCCGGTTACTGTTGAATGAATCAGCGCTGATACAAGGTCTTAAGAATAGCGATGAGGCAGCTTTCCGTTTTCTGGTGGATACTTATAAGGACCGGGTGTATAATACGGTGATTTCTATTGTGCAAAATGCCGAAGATGCTGAGGATGTAACCCAGGAGGTGTTTATCCAGGTCTACCGTTCGATCAACAGCTTTAAAGGAGAGGCCAAACTGTCCACCTGGCTGTACCGGATTGCCACTACCCGTTCGCTGGACCTGCTGCGGAGCCGCAAAAGCAAAAAGCGGTTTGGCTTTATTCAGCGCCTCATGGGTGATGACTCTGAACCTCTTTACGAAATACCTGATTTTAATCACCCCGGCATTGCTCTTGAAAAGAAGGAGAATGCGGCTAAATTATTTAAGGCAATCCGGCAACTACCTGAAAATCAAAAAATAGCATTTACGCTTCATAAAATGGAAGACCTCAGTTACCAGGAAATCAGCGAGGTAATGAAGACCACTGTGCCGGCAGTAGAGTCTCTATTGCACCGGGCAAAGCTTAATTTGCGGAAATTTCTGGAAAAAGACCCCGGCAGATAAAAGGGCGTACGAAGGTTTTGAGAGGTATTAACGTCAAAAACGATGTATTATGAATACAGAACAAAACAAGAAGGTGGAAGAAATAATGAGCAGCCTCGATGGCTGCACAAAGGCTACTGCCTCCGATTTCTTTTATACCCGCCTCCGGGCCAGGCTAGACAAGGAAACGATAGAGCCTGCCCCCCAATCATGGCTGCTCCGCCCTGCTTTTGCAGTGATGGCACTCGTGGTAGTGCTTGTTCTGAACGCATTTGTTCTTTTTCAACGTAATAAGACCAATTCCAGTTTTACTGCTTCTGATACGGACAATCTTCAGTCGGTAGCCGCCGAGTACAGCCTGAATGATAATTCTAACCTTTATGACCTGGCGCAGGACAACAGATAAACTCCAGCCAGGTAATTAATAACATAAGCATGAAAAGCACTAATAACAGGATTCTTACGATTGCAGTAGTTCTATTACTGATCACCAACATTGCTCTTGTAGCATTGGTGGTAACTGGTAAAAACAAGCACGACAAAGGTGGCCAGGGCAGAAAGGGCGATCCTTTTGAAATGATGCAGAAGGAACTGGGGATGACAGAACAGCAGAAGAAGGACCATCTTCAATACCGGGAAGAATATTTCAAAGTGGTAAGGCCCCTGTTTGATTCTGTTCGCCTGGCTAAAGCCGCCTATTTTGCATTGGTAAGAGATTCCGTGGTGAGTGACAGTGTGATGGTTGCGGCATATAATAAAATGACCAGTATTCAAACTGTGATCGATAAGCAAACGTTCGATCATTTCCGAAGGGTAAGAGTACTCTACGCCGGTGAGCAACAAAAGAAATATGATGAACTGGTGCAAAAGATGATGCAGCGTGGTAAAAGGGATTCTGCACAGGGAAGAGGAAGATGAGCGAATAAGTTGTTTGCTGATAAGTAAAAAAGGTAAATACAGTGCGAACTGTGTTTACCTTTTTTAGTTGTGCCCTTTATGTATGGTACTGGTCATTTATGAGGCATAGATCCGTTCAATCGCATCCCTGAATTTCTCCATTACCACTTTTCTTTTCAATGACATCTTCGGTGTAAGTTCTCCGGTATCCACACTCCATTCATTGGGCAGCAATTCAAATTTCTTTACCTGTTCCACATGATTGAAATACTTATTGAAACTCTCCACGAGATCTTTGTATAAGGCAATGACCTTTTCGTTTTGTATCAGTTCTTCATTAGTGCCGATCGTTACCCCGTTTTGGCGGCACCAGTCCTTTAAGTTAGGAAAAGAGGGGATGAGCAATGCACCTACGAATTTCTTTTCGGCCCCCACCACCATTACCTGTTCTACGAACATGGATTCCTTTAACCTGTTCTCTATGGGCAATGGCGCTACATATTTACCGCCACTGGTTTTAAACAGTTCTTTTTTTCTGTCGGTGATCTTCAGGAATTTGTTCTCCACCATCATGCCAATATCACCGGTATGAAACCAGCCGTCGCCTGTTACCACTTCAGCTGTCAGGTCGGGACGTTTATAATATCCCATCATCACATTGGGCCCTTTGCATAATATCTCTCCGTCTTCAGCGATCTTTACTTCCACATCTTTAATTAAAGGACCTACGGTGCCAAACATTCTTCCTGTAACGTCGTAATTGTTCACCGATATCACCGGTGAAGTTTCTGTGAGGCCATAGCCTTCCATGATAGGTATCCGGGCGGCGGTAAAAATGCGAATCAGGCGTACCTGGCAGGCGGCGCCTCCTGTTACCACACATTTCAGGTTGTTGCCCAGGCCTTCTCTCCATTTGCTGAAGATGAGTTTATTGGCAATACCCAACTGCATGTTATAAAAGAAGCCCTGGTTCTTATTGATCTCAAATTTTTCTGCCAGGTCATGTGCCCAGAAGAACAATTTTTTCTTTACCCCTGTAAGCTGGCTTCCTTTCTGCATGATCTTATCGTACACTTTTTCCAGCAGCCGCGGCACCGTGGTGAACATATCTGGCTTTACCTCTTTCAGGTTGTCGCCAATTGTATCCAGGCTTTCAGCGTAGTAGATGGAAGTATAGTTGAACAGGTAGAGGTAAGTGACCATCCGTTCAAAAATATGGTTGAGCGGAAGGAAGCTGAGTGAACGCAAATTTTCCCCCGGCGGAAAACAGGGACTGGAGGCCATTACATTGGACAAAATATTCCGGTGGCTGAGCATCACTCCTTTTGGTGTGCCCGTGGTGCCGGAGGTATAAATGATAGTGGCCGCATCTTCATACTTTATCTTGTTGGCTATGGGTTTTATCTGTGCTATAAGTTCCGGTGTGCCGGCATTCAGCACTTCCTTCCAATGCGAAGCATTGGCCACATGTTCGAAAGTGAAGATCTCTTTCAGGGAGGGCACCCTGTCCTTTATGCTGATC
Organism: Bacteroides fragilis; assembly: GCA_943372905.1. Lineage (GTDB taxonomy): Bacteria > Bacteroidota > Bacteroidia > Chitinophagales > Chitinophagaceae > JJ008. The sequence goes on from CALSAT010000032.1 coordinate 7,512, forward strand.
ACTTTCAGAAAAGTATCTTCATCATTTACGAAGACGATCTTTACCTGTGCGTCATTTAATACAAACTCCAGTTCATTTACATTGATGGTGGGGTAAATAGGCGTAAGCAGGGCACCGATCTGCTGAACGGCAAGATCTAATATTACCCATTCAGGCCGGTTTTTAGAAAGGATGGCTACTTTATCTCTTCCTTCCACGGTCATATCATTAGGGCCTATACCGTAGCTTAGTAAACCAGCGCTGAGTTGGTTCATAGTATCGGCCACTTCCTGAGTGCTGTATTTTTTCCATTGGCCGCCTGCTTTGCCTGCCAGCATATCTTCCAGCGGTTTATTTTCCAGTTGCAGTTGAACACTGTCAAAAAGGCGTAGTGGCTGTGTCATATTCAATCGTTATTAGAATTAAGTAATCTGCTGGCAGCAGTGTAACCGACAGACAAATTAGTTAAAAAAGGATAGATAAAAAAACGGCCCCGGTTTCTGATAACTGGGGCCGTTTAAGACAAACTATAGTAATGCTTAGTTTGCCTGGTAATATTGTCCGGTGGGCATCCGGAATACCCGGCTGCGCTGAAAAGTGTTGAATGAGTTGTATTCCGATGCATGGGTCTTGGTCCAGTTGTCGTAAGCGGCCAGGTTTTCTGAGGGCCCGAAGAGCCATTGATTGTAGGCATCGAACATGCCTTCAGACAGTAACTGGCGGTGATAATCAAAAAGGCGGAAGGGGAAACGGGCGCCGTAGTTAGCGTACCAATCCAGGATGAAGCGGGTGCGGATCATGATGAGCACTTCTGTTGTAATGCCTTTATTGGCTAGCGACGATTGTTTGCTCATGCTGGTCATGAAGGATTTGGCAAAGTCGCTCTTGTTCTTTTCTTCGCCAGCCATAATGTCTGCTTCGGCAAATAATTTTTCTTTGTATCCCTGCAGCAGCAATTCTTTCATGGCAGCCCCCCTTTCACCCAGGCTTTCCATATTCACAAAGATCTCTCCGTAAATGAGGCTCCACACTTTGTCTTTGGTATAAAAATAATACATGGCGGCATTGTAATAATTGCCACCATAGGCAGGATCCAGTTTGATTCCTTTTTCCCAGTATTGTATGGCAGAAAAATCTTTAATGGCCCATAGTAACTCACCATATTCGCTGTACAACGGCCCACTGTTAGGAAATTTCTTCAATGCTTTTTTGTACATCTTATCGCAATCTTTCGATTCTTCCAGCGCTTTGTACACATTACCGGCTATCTGGAAACAAACCACGTCAGCATCATCCCGGTCTATCAGCTTTTCGGCCCCCTCGAGGGCTTTTGTATAATCCCTTTTAAGGTAATAGCTCATCACCAGGTCTTTTTGCAATTCCAGGTTTTTGGCATCCTGTTGCAGGGCCCTTGTAAGTACAATAATAGCATTGTCAAAATCGCCGGACCGCATGAATGTTCTGGCAGTTTCCTGCAGGGTCTTGATATCACCGGGTTGGGCTGTGGCTACCAGGGCAGAAAGAGCAATAATGGAAAGAGAGAGAAATTTCTTCATATCTTATAATTAGAAAAACAGAGACGTTATGGCAGGCGTCTCTGTTGCAAAATAACAATTATTTCAGGAGAGTACTGTTAAATAAGGTGTGTAAGCAGGCCATCTCTCAGTTTGGGCTCAAACCAGGTGCTTTTGGGAGGCATCACCGTACCGCTGTCGGCAATATCAAATAATTGCTCAATTGTAACAGGATAGAGGCTGAATGCCACTTTCATTTCCCCGCTGTCCACTCTTTTTTCCAGTTCCTTCAATCCGCGGATACCGCCTACAAAATCAATCCGTTTATTGGTCCGCTGATCTTCAATGTCCAGTAGTTTATCTAAAATGTTGTTAGATAAAATGGTGACATCCAGCACACCCACCGGGTCTGTAGTATAAGTACCGGGGCGGGCCACCAGTATGTACCATTGTCCATCGAGGTACATACCAAACTCATGCAGTTGGGATGGTTTTACCGGTTCGGGGCTAAGCGTAATATAGAAGTCGTCCTGCAGTAAGCCCAGTAATTTGGCTGGCGAAAGATCATTGAGATCTTTTACCACCCTGTTATAATCGAGTATGGCCAGTTGGCTGGAGGGGAAGATGGTGGTTAGAAAAAAATGGGCTTCCTCACTTTGCGGAAGCGCTGCACTCACCTTTGCAGCTGATGCTGCCCGGTGATGCCCGTCGGCAATATAAGTGCAGGGCACATGGGTGTGGAAGAGTTGGGTGATGGAATTGATGACTATATCCCGGTCTATTACCCAGATGCTGTGCTGAATACCATCGGCAGCTATAAAATCATACACCGGCTTGTTCGTTACTTTCCATCCGCTGATAATGGCGTTCACTTCCATTACATCCCGGTAGGCCAGGAATACGTTGCCGGTTTGGGCCTTTATCGTCCGCATGTGATCGATCCGGTCCTTTTCTTTCTCCGGTCGGGTGAATTCATGCTTCTTGATAATGTTGTCGTGGTAATCTTTTACAGAGGATCCGCAAACAAGACCCGTCTGGCTTCTGCCGTTCATTACCAATTGATAGATATAGTAACAGGCCTTATCTTCTTTAAATAAAATGCCGTCGCTGATCAGCTCTTTCAGGTTTTCATTGGCTTTATCATATACCTCCTGGCTATGAATATCCACGCCGGGCGGAAGGTCTATTTCAGACTTGGTAACACGAAGAAAAGAAAATCGGTTGCCTTTTGCTTCAGCCCTTGCTTCTTCACTGTTCAGCACATCGTAAGGCTTGGATGCCACTTGCTGTGAAAGTTCCTGTTGCGGTCTTAATGCACTGAATGGTTTAATGGTGGCCATTGTATGGGTAGGTTATTTTTTAATTGTTTATCCGTGTTGCTGGGCAAAATGTTTCATCAGGTCGGTCAGTGCTTTTACACTGTCAATGGTCAGTGCATTATACATGGAAATGCGGAAACCACCCACACTGCGGTGGCCTTTAACGCCTATCATGCCTTCCTTCTTACATAGTTCCAGGAATTCTTTTTCCAGTTCGGCATTGTCCATGATAAATACGGCATTCATTTTACTCCTGTCTTCTTTGGCTATGGGGCCTATGAACAGGGATAAGGCATCCAGCGTATCATAAAACAAGCTGGCTTTTGCATTATTGCGAACTTCTATGGCTGTCACACCGCCCTGGGCCTTCAGCCAGCGCAGGGTAAGCAGCACCACATAGATGGCGAATACAGGAGGAGTGTTCAGCATGCTTCCTTCAGCAATATGATTGCGGTAGTCGAGGATAGTGGGGATGGCCCTGCTCACTTTACCAAGTATTTTCTTATTCACCACCACCAGATTGACCCCAGCGGCGCCCATATTCTTTTGAGCACCGGCATAGATAAGATCAAACCGGTTGAAATCCAACTGGCGGCTTAGTATATCACTGCTCATATCGGCTACCAGCGGCACCCCGCAATCATACGGAATGGCATGCCATTGTGTACCGGCAATGGTTTCATTGGTTGTAATATGTAAATAGGCGGAAGTGGGCGAAACGCTCAGTTCTTCCGGTATGCTGGTATAGTTATTTTCTTTCGTGGAACCCGCTATCTCCACATGACCAAATAGTTTGGCTTCTTTAATGGCTTTGGTGGCCCAGGTGCCTGTTTCGGTGTAGGATGCCAGTTCGTTTTCGCTCAGCAGGTTCATCGGTACCTGCATGAACTGGGTGGTGGCGCCACCGTGCAAAAAGAGCACTTCATGATCATTATCTAATTGCATCAGTTCTCTTACCAAGGCCCTTGCCTCATCCATAACCGGCTGAAATAAAGGGGTGCGATGTCCTATTTCTAAAATGGATAAACCGGTATCATTGAAATTGAGTACTGCCTGGCTGGCCTTTTCAAACACTTCTTTGGGTAAAATGGAAGGCCCCGCATTGAAATTGTGAATCATGGCGCAAAGGTATTGATTGGCTCTTTTTTCAGGCAGAAAAAAATCCCGTTCCGGATAGCCGAAACGGGATTTTGAAAGCGGATGATAATATCTTATCGTATGTGTACTTTTCCTTCTGCCAGTTTTTTGCCATTTGCATCCCCCACCACTACAAAGTAGATACCGGTATTAGCTCTTTGCAGGTTTACTGGTATCAATGTGTATGGCCCTGATACAGGAAACTTGCCCATGTACACTTGCGCTCCTTTGGCATCATACACTGCAATGGTTCTTTGCGTAGCAGTTCCACCATTGTTATAATAAGACACCATAAAGTTTCCATCGTTAGGCGAAGGGAAAATGAAGAGGTTGCTGCTGATAGTAATATCTATCGCCACATTTGCCGATTGATTGCTGCATACCAGTCCGCCGGGGAATGCCTCCTGTATCCGAACCTGGTACGTACCTGTCTTTTCCACATTCACTACTACCGTATTACCAGTATTAGTGAAAGCTGTGCCATTTTTATACCAGGACGTAGTTAACACGCCACCGGTAGCGGCACTTGCCGTGGCAGTAAGTGTGGTTGTTTGTCCCGGCAGAAGACTGGTGAGCGGTGAGGCCGTCAGAGTTACAGTGGGCAACTGGCGAACAGTAAGCAATGCATTACCGGAAATCGCCGGAGCGGTGCAGGTGGCATTAGACAACTGGCAACGGTACCTGTTGTTATTCATGGCAGTTGTGGCAGCGGGTAATGATAAGGTGGCTGAAGTGGCGCCGCTTATTGCAGTCCAGTTAGTACCACCATCGGTACTCACCTGCCATTGATAAATGATGCCCGATCCACTGCCCGCCACTGTGAAATTGACAGTACTGCCGGAACAGGTTTCTGTATTGGCCGGCTGGCTGATAATGGTAACGGGAGCGATCACCGTTAAAATGGCCGCATTGGAAGCAACAGCCGGGGTGCAGGTGCCGCTTACCATACAACGGTAGCGATTGCCATTCATACCGGAGGTAACAGACGAAACAGTGTAAGTAGCAGAAGTGGCCGCTGGAATATTGCTATAGGTACTGCCGCCATCTGTACTGAGTTGCCATTGGTAAGAAATGCCAGTACCTGTACCAGCAACACTAAAAGTATTGCTGCCTCCCACACAGACGGTGGCATTTTGAGGATTAGATGAAATGACCGGCAATGTATTCACTGTAAGTATAGCTGCATTAGAAATACCCGGTGTGGTACAGGTGGCATTTGATAACTGACACCGGTACCGGCTATTGTTCATGGCTGTAGTAGCCGATGAAATTACATAGGTATTGGTGGTGGCTCCGCTGATGTTTGACCAGGAAGAACCACCATCTGTACTTAACTGCCATTGGTAAACTATACCGCTGCCGCTTCCGGCCACAGTGAAGTTGGCCGTACTTCCTTCACATACAGTCTGACTGTTTGGCTGTGTAGTTATTGATACCGTGGTAACAACAGTGGCGATCGCACAGGCAGAAGTTACAGGTGTGCCACATCCGTTTGATACCACACATCTGTAGGCGGTATTTGAAGTGATAGATGTAACCGTGAGGCAAGCTGCTATGCCGCCTGTAACATTTGTCCAGGGGCCGCTGCAGGAAGGCGATGACTGCCACTGATAAATAAGGTTATTGCCAGTAGCGGTGACGCAAAAAGTGGTACCGCTTCCGGAGCATAAAGTAATATTCTGTGGATCCGCTGTGATGACAGGAGCAGCATTTACTGTTAAGATACCGGCATTGGATGTACTGATTCCGCAAATAGTAGAAGCGATACAGCGATAGCGGTAGGTGTTCATACCGGTAGTAGCTCCTGTAATGTTCAGGGTGGCAGTAGATGCATTAGAATAAACACCACCATTTGTTACAGGATTAAATGTAACACCTCCATCTGTACTAAGCTGCCACTGGAAAGTAGTTGCTGTAGCAGAAGTGATGCTGAAAGAAGTATTGCTGCCCGCACAAATTGTTTGGTTAGCAGGCTGTGCTGTGATAGCAGGCGCTGTACCCGGATTAATGATATAAGAAAGGTTAGCCGTTTGATTAGTAGCACCGGTAGCTGTTCCGGTTATGGTAATGGGATAAGAACCTGCTACAAGAGCAGCAGTACCGGTCAGTCTGATTGTTCTGTTTTGTCCCGGAGTGGGAGTATTATCCGGGATAAAAGATACCGTGGTGCCGGCGGGAACACCGGATGCGGTTAGAGTGATCGTGTTGGTAAAACCGCCATTGGAAATAGTGGATAATACAACGTCCATTGTATTAGGGGCCGGACAGGTAGCCGTGGCGGCTGCTGTGGGCCCGAAGCTAAATCCATTGGGTACAGCCGAAGCCACCGGGCTTTCCCATACACCACGACCGTAAGTGGCCACTCTTATTTTACCAGCTGCTTTTTGAATTTCTAATTCGTTGATAGCTACCAGTGGCAGATTATCAGAAAAATTGGTAAAGTTGGGATCGGTTTCCGTTTTGTAATACACACCAATATTCATTCCCACATAAATACCGCGGGGCGTATTGTCGTCTACCGCAACTGTTCTTGCTACAATAGCAGGAAGGTTGGCAGATACGTTGGTAAAAGAGGCCCCGGCATCGGTAGATACCATCAGCCGGTTCGTGGTACTGTTACAGGCGATCCAGATCTTCGCCGGGTTGGTTGGATCAACAGCAATATCATTGATAGAAGCTGGCGCAAAGCGGGTGGTCCAGGTGGCACCATCATTTGTAGTTACATACAAAGCGCTGCCGTTGGAAGCGTAAATATAATTAGGGTCTGATGGGGCTATAGCAAGATCGGCCAGTGTGGAGGTTATCACACCGCTGGAGATATTCGTCCAGCTGGTTCCACTATTGGTTGATTTATACACACCTGTCCAGCCACCATATACGATTGTTTCATTGGTAGGATGTATCGCCAGCGGTGTTACCCACTGACCGGCCGACGGCCGCGGAAGGCCGCTGTAACTGTTGCCTCCGTTGGTAGAGCGGTATATGGAACCGTTTTGCGAGGTGCCCCAGATATTCAAATGATTGGTAGGGCTTACCAAACCTTCCATTCCATCCGCACCCAGCCAGTCCACCCAGGTGCCGGAAGCCTGTTTGGCAACAGAGCCATTATCCTGTGCGCCGCCGGTTATTACATTCGCATTGGTCTGTGAGCTGGCTATCCGGTAAAACTGGCGAATACCCAGGCCCGTGGAAAGGTCCACCCAATCATCGCCCTGGTTAGTACTTTTATAAATACCCCCATCAGAAATAGAATAGATAGTTGAATTCACCCAAAATAAACCATGTACATCGGCATGATTGTAACCAACACCATTTGGCAATGACCAGGCGGTGATAGCTGTAAATGAGGTACCCTCGTTTATTGATTTCCAGCAAATGATTCCCGCTATATACACTTCAGCAGCATTAGTGGGCGAAACATCCATGGCCATATCATAAGTGGCCTGCCCGGAAGTACCGGTACCATTTGTTTCATAGCCAAAATAGTTTGTGCCAGTGGCGGGATTGCCCACTACGGTAGTGGTAAAGGTTAATCCGGCATCTGTAGATTTATATAATCTGCCAAACAAGCTGCCGCTTGCCTGCACTGCATACACGTAATTAGGATTAGCAGGAGAAACAGACACCAGTGTACGGCCTGTATTGGTAATACCTTGCCCCGCTGTAACCTGCGTCCAGGAAACACCATTATCTGTTGACCGGTACACATCATTGCCCGTGGCATACATGATGTTCATATCATCCGGCTTAAACTCAATATCTTCTTTGCTGCCGGTATGCACTTGTGTCCAGGAAGTACCGGCATTGGTCGAACGCCATATACCATTGGTGCAGGCTGCAAGTACAATGTTAGCATTGGAGGGATGAATAAGTATTTTTCTGACGTTTCCGCCGGGTCCGCCACCGGCCGGGGCTAATGTAGCGCCACCATTGGTGGATTTCAAAATGCCCGATCCGTTTGTTCCTACATAAATGGTATTGGCATTAGTGGGGTCAATAGTGATGGCGAAAATGGACATCCAGGTGGAGTTGTTATCTGTAAGCGGTTGCCAGTTGGTGCCTCCATTGATTGTTTTCCATAAGCCCCCACCAGGAGAGCCGACATAGATCACCTGCTCATTAGATGGTAAAACTGCCATAGCAGAGAGTCTTCCTGTGCCGGGGTTCCAGCCGGAAGTGCGGTTCCAGCCCCAGGGGCCCAGTTCTGTCCAGTTACCGGCTTCGGTGAAATTGTTAGTTTGCAGGGAAGGCTGACTTTGTAAATAATTATTCCAGTCGGTTTGCAGGGAAATATAATTTCCATTGTCGTCTGTATGGAATTTCCGTTCGTACAGCCAGCGTTGAAATTGTTTATAGCCAGTGCCGCGGCCTGTACCTGCGGTATCGAAATGACGTTGTGCTATTTGTTGTGCTTGCTGCAGGCTGATGTCTGTTC
>CALSAT010000033.1:0-15822 GCA_943372905.1 Bacteroides fragilis
TAACACTCATTTTATATGCTAGGTTTCATATCAAAAATTTTTGGCGGCAGCAAGTCGGAAAAAGACGTAAAGAAGATCGAACCCTATGTAGGCAAGATCAACCAGTTCTTTAACAGCTATCAGTCTCTCAGCAATGATGAACTCCGTAATAAAACTCAGGAATTTCGCCGCCGCATCAAAGAATACCTGGCTGAAATTGATGGGGAAATTGATGCGAAAAACGCCGCCGCAGAAGCTCTTCCTTTCAGCGACCTGATGGGAAAAGACGCTGTGTACCAGGAAGTGGATAAACTGAAAAAAGACCGTGATAAAAAAATAGAAGAAATACTGGAACAAATTCTTCCGGAAGCTTTCGCAGTAGTAAAAGATGCCGCCAGGCGCTTTAAGGAAAGCACCGAGATCGTTTCAACGGCCACTCAACTGGACCGCGACCTGAGCGTAAAAAAGAAATACATCACCATTGATGGTGATAAATCCATATTTAAAAATACCTGGACGGCCGCCGGTGGAGAAGTGACCTGGAACATGGTACACTATGATGTGCAATTGATTGGTGGTGCTGTGCTGCACCAGGGAAAAATTGCTGAAATGGCAACGGGTGAAGGTAAGACCCTGGTATCCACCTTACCTGCCTACCTGAATGCATTGCCCGGTGAGGGGGTACATATCGTAACAGTGAATGACTACCTGGCCCGCCGTGACCAGGAATGGAACGGTACTATTTTCGAATGGCTGGGGCTGACCGTTGACTGCATCGACCAACACCAACCCAACAGCGAAGAAAGAAGAAAGGCCTACCTGGCTGATATCACCTATGGTACTAATAACGAATTTGGTTTCGACTACCTCCGTGATAACATGGTGCACACCCCCGAAGAAATGGTGCAGCGCAAACACCACTATGCGATGGTGGATGAGGTGGACTCTGTATTGATCGATGATGCCAGAACACCATTGATCATTTCCGGACCGGTGGCCAAAGGCGATGACCAGCAATACCATATCCTGAAGCCCAGGGTACAGCAATTGGTACAGGAGCAGGAACGCATTGTTCGTAACTGTTTGAATGAAGCCAAAAAACGTTTTGCCGAAGGCGATGATGATGCCAAAGGCGGTGGCTTATTCTTATTCAGAGCACACAGGGGCTTGCCCAAATATGGCCCCGTCATCAAATATTTAAGTGAGGCCGGCATCAAAGTGAAAATGCAAAAGGCAGAAAATCATTACCTGCAGGACCAGCAGCGTAATATGCATATCGTGGATGAAGAATTGCTTTTCCATATTGATGAAAAGAACAACTCGGTTGAATTGACAGAAAAAGGACTCACAATGATCACCCGTTCCGGTGAAGATCCTGAATTCTTTGTGTTGCCGGATATTGGTATCAAACTGAATGAGGTGGAAAAAAGCACCGCTTCTGCTGATGAAAAATTACACCTGAAAGAAACGATCCTGAATGAATATGCACAGAAAGCGGACCGCATCCATACCGTGCAGCAATTGCTGAAAGCCTATACCGTATTTGCGAAAGATGTGGAGTATGTGATCATAGATGGTGCTATTAAGATCGTGGATGAGCAAACTGGCCGTATCATGGAAGGACGCCGCTACAGCGATGGTTTGCACCAGGCACTGGAAGCAAAAGAAAATGTGAAGATCGAGGCTGCCACACAAACGTATGCCACCATTACCTTGCAGAACTACTTCCGGATGTACCACAAACTGGCCGGTATGACCGGTACTGCCGAAACAGAAGCAGCCGAGTTGTGGAGCATCTATAAACTGGATGTGGTGAATGTGCCTACCAACCTGAAAATGGTAAGGAATGACAAGCAGGATCTTGTTTACAAAACAAAAAGAGAAAAATACAAGGCCGTTATTGATGAGATAGAAGCATTGAGAAATGCAGGACGTCCTTGTCTTGTTGGTACTACCTCCGTGGAAGTAAGTGAATTACTGGGACGTATGCTGCAGCAAAAGAAAATTCCGCATAACGTATTGAATGCAAAACAACATGCCAGGGAAGCGCAGGTAGTAGCAGAAGCAGGTTTGCCAGGTGCTGTTACCATTGCCACTAACATGGCTGGTCGTGGTACGGATATCAAACTCGGGCCCGGTGTGAAAGAAGCAGGCGGATTGGCCATCATTGGTACAGAACGCCACGAAAGCCGCCGTGTGGACAGACAATTAAGGGGTCGTGCCGGCCGCCAGGGAGATCCCGGTTCCTCCCAGTTCTATGTATCACTGGAAGACGATCTGATGAGGATGTTCGGCAGTGAACGTATCGCTTCGCTGATGGATAAACTCGGCTACAAAGAAGGTGATGTGATTCAGCACAGTATGATCAGCAACAGCATTCAACGGGCACAGAAAAAAGTGGAAGAGAACAACTTTGGTATCCGTAAACGCCTGCTGGAATATGATGATGTAATGAATAAACAGCGGAATGCCGTATATGAAAAAAGAAACCATGCCCTCTTTGGCGAACGCCTGGCATTGGATATTGATACGGCCTTTTCATCCCTTGCCTGGATGCAGGCAGAGATGTTCCGTGAAGAGGAAGATTACGACGGATTTAAAATGGCCTGTATCACCAATTTTGGGCTGGATACAAAAATTGAAGAAGACGAGTTCAAAAAAGGAGATGTTAATGCCCTGGTAGATAAACTCTATAACGAGACAGCAGAAAAGTACACCGCACATAAGGAAGAGTTGCAAAAACAGGCGATCCCGGTTTTCAAAAATATCAGGCTCACACAGGGCAGTCATATAGAAAATGTAGTGGTGCCGTTTACGGATGGCCGCAAACAATTGAATGTACTGACTAACCTGGACAAGACCTTAAGCACCAATGGGGCAGATCTTAGTAGTTCACTGGAAAAAACGATCACCCTGGCCGTGATTGATGATGCCTGGAAAGAACACCTCCGGGCTATGGACGACCTGAAACAAAGTGTGCAAACAGCCTACCTGGAACAAAAAGATCCGCTGGTCATTTATAAAATGGAAGCCTTCAAATTGTTTGATGGCATGAACAATGATGTGAATAAGAATATTGTTTCCTTCCTGTGCCATGCGGCACTTCCTGTACAACAGGAAAATGCGCCACTAAAAGAAGGCCGCCAGCAAAAAACTGATATGAGCAGGATGCGGGCCAATAAAGATGAGGTAGATAACGCTGGCCAGGACTACGCCGCTAATGAAAGAGATAGGTTTGAACCCGGTGGCGAAGATGTACAGGTAAAACAAGAACCCATTAAAGTAGGACCCAAAGTAGGACGAAATGATCCTTGCCCCTGTGGTAGTGGTAAGAAGTATAAGCAGTGCCATGGAAAGGAAGGATAATATAACTCACGAGAAATACAAAAAAGCGGCTTTATACTAAAAGCCGCTTTTTTAATGCGTTAGCAGGCCGGGAGAAGGATTTTAGAAAATCATTGCTGTTTACCAAAATAAACTCTACGTTTGTCTTCCATTTTAAACCTAAAAACCAAAAAACAATGAAAAAATTTCTTGCCGTATTGGCCCTTGTTGGCGTAATGACATCCTGCAAAGACAAAAAGAAGGAAGACAAAAAACCTGAGGATGCAACAACCACTACAACCACTGCAACAGACCCTGGAACAACAACCACTACCACAACCACAACCACTACTGCGGCTACAGGTGTTCCAACCTTCTCTGATCCCGAAGTTCAGAAATTTGCCAACGAATATGGTGCCTTTATGGCATCTTATAAAGAAGGAATGAAAGACCCTGCTAAAGCAATGGAGCTTGCCAAATCATTACAAGAGTGGAGCAAAAAATCAACTGAATTTGGAATGAAGCTCGCTTCTAAACCTGATGAAGCTAAAAAATGGGCTGACTGGGTATTAGAACTTAGTAAGAGTATGATGCCTTCCACTCCTAAATAAAAAATGAAGAATGTATAATAAAATCCCTCCTGCATAAGCAGGAGGGATTTTTATTTTAACTTTAGTGCTGCCAAAACCTGCTTCCGTTATGTATCACTCAACCAAAAAAAAGGTCCACGGACTGCTGCACCCTGAAATTGTAGAGGATAAACATTGGGATAAGGTCATCAATATCTTCATTATTGTACTCATCATCCTGAATGTGATCGCCGTGATACTGGAAACAGTGGAACCTATTCACAAAAAATATGCAGACTTTTTTCATTATTTCGATTGGATATCGGTCATCATTTTCACCATTGAATATATACTGCGGGTATGGAGCAGTAACCATGAGGAAAAATACAAACACAGTGTATGGGGAAGGCTTAAATACATGGTATCCCCTGGTGCGCTGATCGATCTGATCGCTATCATACCGTCTTATCTTCATGCGTTCATCGGCCTTGATCTTCGTGTGTTGCGGATGATGCGGCTGATGCGGCTTTTCCGCCTGTTCCGGCTTACTGCCTATATGAAATCAGCCCATATGATCATGGATGTGTTCAGGAAACGAAAGAATGAACTGGGGCTCAGTTTTGTCCTCGCAATTTTTCTCATCATTATTGCTTCCTGCATCATGTATTTTGCAGAGCACCTTAATCCCGCACCCGGTGAGACAGCCAGCAGGTTCAGCAGCATTCCTGCTACTATTTGGTGGTCGGTAGTAACACTTACTACAACCGGCTATGGAGATATGTACCCGATAACTGACCTTGGCAAAGTTATGGCCAGTCTTATTATGTTAACTGGTGTTGCCTTTTTTGCATTACCTGCCGGTATCATCACCGCTGGTTTCCTGGAAGAGTTCAGGAAGAACAGGATCAAGAAAACACATACTTGTCCGCACTGCGGAGAACATATTGAATTGGATGAGGAGGAAAAACATAAAGGAAATCACTAAAAAAGCCGGACAATATCATTGCCCGGCCTGGTTATTTTCAGAGTCCTGTTTCCTAAAACCCTTTCTTCACAGGTTTCAGATCATATTTTTGTTCGAAGCGGTCATTCAGCAGCTTGTGTTTATCCGTCAGGTCTATCTTCCGGCCCTGGATAAAAGCAGCTGTCACATTACTTGTTCTCATATCCAGGATATCACCATCACTTACTATGATATTTGCATCCTTGCCCACTTCAATACTGCCGGTTTTATCAGCCACTCCCATGATCTTGGCAGCGTTCAGAGAGATCGCAGCCAGTGCTTCTTCTTTTGTAAGCCCATAGGCGGCGGCGGTGCCTGCATTAAATGGAAGGTTACGGCCACGGGTTTGTGCATCATCATCAGAGATGGCAAACAACACACCCGCCTTCTGTAAGGCCGCTGCTGTTTTGTAAGGCTGGTCCACATCATCATCTTCGGCGGTAGGGAGGCTGTGTGGTTGCTGTAGTATCACTGATACGTTATGCTTTTTCAGCAGATCGGCCAGTTGATAGCTTTCACTGCCACCAACGATCACCATATCCAGGCCAAATTCTTTTACAAAATCAAGGGCTACCAGTATTTGCTTGGAAGTGCTGGCATGTATATACAGTTTCTGTGTTTTATTGAACAATCCTTTCACCGCTTCAAATTTCAGATTGGTTTCTTCATGATTGGCGTCTGCATGGTAAGCTTTTGCCTCCTTAAAGAAAGTTTTCAATCCTTCTATTTTCTCCAGCCCTTCTTTCACAGGGTCTGGTTGAGGGGCCTGTGGCCCGGCGCCACCTCCGCCTCCAAAACGTCCGAACGCAGGGCGTGGCATCAGTGTAGGAAAATACACATGTATACCTGCATCAGTTTTGTAGGCAGCATCCTCCCAATTCCAGGCATCCAGTTGTACTACTGAAGATGAACCGGCAACAAAACTTCCCTGCGGTACCACATTCGCCAGCAAAATGCCATTGGAACGAAGCGTGTTGATCACTTTGGAATCGGTATTGTAGGCTACGAGGGCCCTTACATTTGGATTCATCTCCCCTATTTCCCTGGAGTCTTGTGTAGCCCTTACGGCATTGATCTCTACCAGCCCGAGCGTACTGGTTGGCAGTACCAGGCCGGGATACACCTGCTTTCCCTTGGCATCCACTACGTTGGCATCACCGGCAGGGACAGTAATATTCGTTCCCACTTCTTCTATCTTACCATCCTTTATTTTAATAGTGCCGTTCTCTATTACTTTACCATTACCCACATGAATTGTGGCGTTGGTAATGTACATCACTCCTTTCTGCTCTTTCGCAGGCAGTACTGTTTCCTGAGAATAACAGTTAAATAAAGTTGTAACTAAGGCTACAAATAGGATTAACTTTTTCATATTAAGTTTATTAGTTTACATGTTCCGGAGGTTCACTTGTTCCTTACTCCGGACACTCTTGTTTACTTTTGTCTGTTTTTATATTTCGCTCCTTTCAGTTCTGATTGTTCAAGATAGTTTATCAATTTTTGCAAGAGTTTGAGGTAACAGAAATGTTTTAAACTATTCAACAAGCAAACTTCCTGAACTTTTACTCATCCGAATCAATCACCAGCAACCCATGACTATGCCCATGATCGCTGCAGGTATGCATGATCTGGTAGCTGGGCTGTGCAGGGATGGTAGGCGCTCCGCTTCTTTTTTCTCCATTCATTTTTCTTACCAACCGCAGGCGCTCTGCATCCACGTCTTTTTGCAGTTGCTCATCTTTCTGGCGGTCAAAATAAACAGTTCCGTCTATGATCGTGTATAATGGTTTGGCATAAATGCTCAGCGGGTGGTCGCTCCACAATACCACATCACCATCTTTGCCCGGTTTCAGACTTCCCACCTTATCATCCACATGCAGCATCTTGGCAGGATTGAGAGTAACCATTTTCAAGGCTTCCTCTTCTGTTACTCCTCCATACTTTACGATCTTAGCCGCTTCCTGGTTCAGGCGGCGGGCCATCTCCGCATCATCACTGTTAATAGCAACTGTCAGTCCCACTTTCTGCATGATTGCTGCATTGTATGGAATGGCATCTTCCACTTCCATTTTATAAGCCCACCAGTCGGAGAAAGTAGAAGCAAAGGAACCATGCTTCAGCATTTTGTCCGCTACTTTATATCCTTCCAGAATGTGAGTGAAGGTATTGACTGTATAACCCATTTTATTAGCTACTTCCATTGCGCCATTGATCTCACTTTGTACATATGAATGGCAAGTAATGAATCTTTTCTTTTCCAGAATTTCCACCAGGGCATCCAGTTCCAGGTCTCTTCTTGGAGCCATCAGTCCTTTCTTATCTTTCGCATCGTTATATGTTTTCCAGGCTTTTTGATAATCTTTTGCCCTGGTGAAAGCATCCATCAATACCTGCTCCACTCCCATCCTGGTATCGGGATAGCGGTTATTGCCTGCATTAAAGGCAGTTCGCTTTACATTTTCACCCAATGCGAATTTTATCTGGCCGGGCCAGTTTTTAAATTTCAGCTCATCATCATTGGCGCCCCAACGTAGTTTGATCAGTTGTGTCTGCCCGCCTATCACATTGGCAGAGCCGTGAAGAATATGAGAAGAAGTAACACCTCCGCTCAACTGGCGATAGATATTAATATCATCAGGGTTCAGGTTATCGGTAATGCGTACTTCAGACGTTACGGATTGCCCGCCTTCATTGATAGACGCTGCAGCAATATGCGAATGTTCATCAATGATGCCGGGGGTAACATGCTTACCTGTTCCATCGATCACCCTGGCCGCAGGATCAGCTAACCCTTTACCTACTGAAACGATCTTACCATTTTTTATCAGTACATCTGCATTCTGCACCACGCCTTCTTTTTCATTCGTCCATACAGTGGCATTCTTTATCAAAATAGTTTCCTGCTTTGGTTGCTGTCCATCCTCCCAACCAAAGGGCTCAAAAGGATAAACCACTTTGCCAACAGAAGGCATATCTTTTTTCTTTGCACTATCCATCTTTACTTCGGCAAGCTTTACCAAAGTGGCTGTCCAGGTCAGCGGATTGCCCAGTGAGTCGGTACCGGTACCGTTCCATTCGGTTCCGTTATTCACCCCACTAAGCCGGGTAGCTGTTACCGGCAGCGCTTGTTCTGCGCCACCGCCTCTTGGAAAACCACCACCACCTCTCCGTGCTGTATCGGGCATTGCGGGCCGCTGGCGTCGGGCCATCGGGGCATAGCTGATCTTTACCAGCTTACCATCAAAACTGAATTTGGAATTCACGGTGTCTTTGGCAAACATCGTTACGCTACTGGCATTCTTCACATCCAGGGTATAGTCTTCTTTACCTGAAGGAGTGTTTACCGTCAGCGCATAAGTACCGGCTATACTGGCAGCATCCTCTTTCACCACATATTTAATTCCCTGTACCCAGTTTTGCAAAATGATCGTTTTCTCATTAAAGACAGGGCCATTAGTTACTAAGAAATTCGCAAGCTTACCGGCATCCAGGCTTCCCACTTTGTCATAGATACCCAATGCAGTTGCCGGTGTTTTTGTCAGCGCTTCCATTACTTTGCTCTCGCTCAACCCATATTCCATGGCTTTACGCAGGCTGCTCCAGAAAAGATTCACATTACGGAGGTCAGACGTAGTAAGACAAAACGGAATACCTGCTTTTTCAAAAGCGGCCGCATTAGTAGGGGCCAGTTCCCAATGCTTCATATCATTCAGGGAAACAAATCTGGCATCGTTCGGGTCTTCCACATCCTGCGCCTGCGGATAATTAAGCGGTAGAATGAAAGTGGCATTAGTGCCCTTCATTTCCTTTATACGCTGGTATTCATTCTGACCGGCTTTAATGATATACTGCACACCAAACTCATCACCGATCCTGTCGGCACGAAGATTATTCCACTTATCATTGGCTTCAAAAATTTGAGGCAGGTCCTGTGTTTCATTCCAGGCTTTCAAACTCAGGTTCAGTCCTTCAGTTGCTGGTTTATTCTTGTACCATTGCGCATCGAGATAGGTCTGGCGCAGCAACGCAATATAGCCCATCATGGAACCGGGATAGCTTTGCCCGGAAGTTCCTTTATTAAAAGAGTAATGAGCAGACGCCCTTTCCTTAATGATAACGAGGTTTTCCTTTTCATTGGCCAATGAAACCACTGCGCCGGTACCACGGGCAGCGCCGTCGCGGATGTGCGTAAGCACGGTACCAAAACCCGCTTCCCGGAGTGGTTTTGCTTTAGCATCATCTACCGCAAATACCCTGTAGGCATCAGCATCGCTTTTAATGGCCTGGTTCCAGCCATAAGCGCCTTTAGTAGCTGTTTCCAATTGCGGTTGCTGTAATGGATTGAACTGGTTGGCCCCGCCTGGCCGTTGTGGCTGGGCGATACCGTAGTCTGCATAGATATCAATGAAAGAAGGATAAAAGTATTTGCCTTTGGAATCAATCTCCACAGCACCTGCCGGCACTTTCAAACCGCTGCCTGCGGAAACAATGCGGCCGTCTTTGATCACCAGGGTCGCATCGGTTAAGGTGGTGGTAGCATCCTTTACAATAGTGGCGTGGGTAAATGCATAATAGCCGTGCCGGGGATCGGCCACCCCATTTTCCGGAAAGGTGGGCTGGGAAAATGCAGCCACAGCTAGCAGCAGCGACAGTCCCGAAACAGAAAGCATGCTCAGTTTTCTCATACAGTTGTTGATTTTGGTGAAAGTTATCGAAAAACGATTTTATCGAAAAAATTAGTTGGCATCGCTCTCAAAGGGGTAGACGGCAGATATGGCCCTTTGACGGCGAAATACAATTTCCCTTTCATTCAACAGCGCTTATTCTTTACACATTATAAATACAGATAAATTAGTTTTACTTTTGACCACTAAGAAAAAGGAACTATGCCTGTAACAAAGGAAAGGATCATTATCCCTGATTTCAGCCTCTCGCCGCATATCGACCAGGTGGGAGTGGAAGAAAGGGCCTCCCGCTTTACAAAAAGAAGCATCAAGAAAGAGACCAAGATGAACGGGTTGAAGCTGGTGCTCAATATGATAGACCTGACCACCCTGGAAGGAAAAGATACAGATGGCAAAGTAAAACAGCTATGTTATAAGGCCATGCACCCGCATGATGCTACCGCTGATATTCCCACTGTGGCAGCTATCTGTGTCTACCCTTCAATGGTAAAGGTGGCGAAAAAAGCGCTGGGCGATTCCGGTATAAAAGTAGCCTCTGTAGCTACGGCCTTCCCCAGCGGACAAGCCCCTAAAGACATTAAAATAAGAGATACCAAATACGCCGTGAATGAAGGAGCGGATGAAGTGGACATGGTGATCAGCCGCGGCAAATTTCATGCAGGAGAATACAATTTTGTGTTTGATGAGATAGCGGCAATAAAAGAAGCCTGTGGTGATGCAAGATTAAAAGTGATCCTCGAAACCGGTGAACTGGGCACATTCGATAAAGTAAGAAGGGCCAGTGATATTGCCATGCATGCCGGAGCTGATTTTATAAAAACATCTACCGGGAAGATACAGCCTGCCGCCACCATGCCTGTAACGCTGGTAATGCTGGAAGCGATCCGGGATTTTTATTACAAGACGGGAAAGATGATCGGCATGAAACCCGCCGGTGGCATTTCTAAATCCAAACTGGCACTGCATTACCTGGTGATGGTAAAAGAAGTATTGGGTGAAGACTGGATGAATAATGAATGGTTCCGCTTTGGCGCCAGCAGCCTGGCCAATGATGTACTGATGCAGATCATGAAAGAAAAGACGGGACTGTACCAGAGCGCCAATTATTTTTCGGTGGATTAGCCCCCTGTCCTCCGCCGCGGCGGAGAGACTTAGACCTAATAGTCTTTTGTTGAATCTAAGAACCTGAAAGAAGAATCAGCATGAAGGATTCTTCCCCTCCCTGGAGGGGCGAATTGAGGAAAACAGAATGCTTTGAGAAAATGGGGTGGGTTGATGCCCAAAGAACAAAAAGTACAAGAGTGCGATCCCGCCTGAGGGCGGGACAGGCTGCAACGAAAGTTCATCCGTGTTAATGTCGCTGGTAAAATAAAAAAGAAATTATGGCGGTTACAAAAAAGCCTGTCCCGAAGAAAGCGGGAAAAGCTGCAAGCAAAAAAAGCAACACCATCAAACTAAACTTTGATACCAGTTGGCAGTATGCCCCTGCACCGGAAAGTAAGAGTGCAGCAACGATCAATAAACAGTACGATCTGTTCATTAATGGCGAATGGCAAAAGCCGCTGAGCAAAAAATATTTTGACACCATCAATCCGGCCACCGAAGAAAAGCTGAGTGAAGTGGCAGAGGCCAATGCGGCTGATGTGGACAAAGCAGTAAAGGCAGCAAGAAACGCTTATGATAAAGTGTGGAAGAAAATGCCGGCAAAAGAAAGAGCCAAGTATATCTTTCGTATTGCCCGCATCATGCAGGAGAAAGCAAGAGAACTGGCCATCATTGAAACATTAGATGGCGGCAAGCCCATCAAGGAAAGCCGCGACTTTGATGTACCCACCGCAGCCAATCATTTATTTTATTATGCCGGTTGGGCAGATAAATTAGAATACGCATTTCCCAACAGAAGAACAGAACCGCTGGGTGTGGCCGGGCAAATCACGCCTTGGAATTTCCCCTTGCTGATGGCTGCCTGGAAAATTGCACCCGCATTAGCCACTGGCAACACCGTCGTATTGAAACCTGCGGAAACAACTCCATTAACTACATTAAAGCTGGCTGAGATCATCCAGGAAGCAGACCTGCCGCCGGGTGTGGTCAACATCATTACCGGTGCCGGTGATACAGGTGCTGCTATCGTTAATCATGCGGATGTCAATAAGATCGCCTTTACCGGTTCTACCAATGTGGGCAAGATCATTCAACGGGCTATTGCTGGTACGAATAAAAAAGCAACACTAGAACTCGGTGGCAAAGCAGCGAATATCATTTTTGAAGATGCGCCGATCGACCAGGCCGTGGAAGGTGTGGTGAATGCTATTTTCTTTAACCAGGGCCATGTGTGTTGTGCAGGTTCAAGATTGTATGTACAGGAATCAGTGGCGAAAGAAGTGATCCGCAAATTGCGGGATCGCATGCAATCACTCATCGTGGGCGACCCGATGGATAAGAATACTGATATTGGCGCTATCAATTCCAGGGAACAATTAAATATCATCCAGAAATATATTGCTATCGGTAAAAAAGAAGGGGCTGAAATGTATGAAAGCAGTTGTGCATTGCCCTCCAAAGGTTTCTGGTGTCGGCCCACCATCTTCAGCAACGTAGCACAAAGCAACCGTATAGCTCAGGAAGAAATATTTGGACCAGTGCTTTCTATTCTTACTTTCCGTACTGATGATGAAGTGATAGAGAAAGCAAATAATTCACCGTATGGTTTAAGTGCCGGTGTGTGGACAGATAAAGGTTCTAAGATATTCAACATGACAAAGAGAATGAGAGCGGGTGTGGTGTGGGCTAATACATTTAATAAGTTTGACCCCACCTCTCCATTCGGTGGCTATAAAGAAAGTGGATTTGGAAGAGAAGGAGGATTACATGGGTTGTTGCCGTATTTGAGTTTAACAAAATGATCCCACTAAGACACTAAGTACACAAAGTATTTTCTTTGTGCTCTTTGCGTCTTTGTGGGAAAAACAAAAACACAATGGGAAAAACATTAATTAAGAAATCTTCATTAAGCATCAGCGAGAATGGGTTGGAAAAGAAACCTTCTGCTAAGCGCCTGGAAGTATTGAAGACCTATAAGATCTATATCGGCGGACAATTCCCCAGAACGGAATCTGGTCGTTATTATATCCCTACCAATGCAGCCGGAAAAAAACTGGCCAACATCTGCCTGAGTTCAAGAAAAGATTTTAGAGATGCGGTGGTAAGTGCCAGGGGAGCAGTAAGCGGCTGGAGTGGCCGTGCTGCTTTCAACCGCAGCCAGATACTATACCGCATGGCCGAAATGCTGGAGGGAAGAAAAGCACAATTCATTGATGAACTGGTACAACAGGACAGCAAAAAAGCCAAAGCAGAGAAAGAAGTGAACCTCGCCATCGACCGCTTAATATACTATGCTGGCTGGTGCGATAAGTTTCAGCAACTCTTTAGTGCCGTAAACCCGGTGGCTTCCTCGCATTTTAACTTCTCCGTGCCGGAACCCACTGGCGTGGTGTCTGTCATTGCCCCGCAGGGCGATTCATTATTAGGGCTGGTATCCGTTATTGCGCCGGTGATTGCCGGTGGAAATACCTGTGTGGTACTGGCAGCTGAAACCAAGCCGCTGTGTGCCGTCACCTTTGCCGAGGTGCTGAACTCCTCTGACCTTCCCGGTGGTGTGGTAAACATTCTGACTGGGAAACCCGCCGAACTGGCTTCCTGGTTTGTGGACCATATGGACGTAAATGCAACCATCTATTGTGAAAACAATTCTGATACACAGAAAATGATACGGGAAAGATCGGCCGCCAACCTGAAACGTATTAGTTTCTATGATAAAATAAACTGGTACAGCGATGAAGGCCAATCACCCTACTTCATTATGGACACCCAGGAAATAAAAACCACCTGGCACCCGGTGGAAAATATTGCAGGGGCCGGAGGCGGATATTAACACCCCCAACCCCTAAAGGGGAGAAAATATAAATAAATGAACATTACTTGGTAAGATATTTGACGAACAACACACACATGAAACAGCTACTCACCTTTGCCCTTTTTCTATTCACCGTTACTTGTTATGCACAGGATACTGCCTGGAAAAAACCGGCTGACAGCAACTCCGTTATCGTACATAAAGACCCACGGATCGACCTGCTGGTAAAAAAACAAGCCCTTATCAATGAAGTAACGAGCCGCGATGGCCGCCGGACCGATAAAGGCTTCCGCCTCATGATCGTCAGTACCAACAGCCGCGATGAAGCGATGGCTGCTAAAACAAAGGTCTATACCTATTTCCCCGAATTAAAAGCCTACCTCTGGTACCAGTCTCCCTACTTCCGGGTAAAGGCCGGCAACTTCAAAGACCGCAAAGACGCCGAAGCCTATCAAAAGAGAATGAATACCTATTTCCCCAAAGGCGTTTTTATCATGAAAGATATTATAGAAGTGAAACCGGGTAAAGAGACAGAAGATGAAGGCAGCAATTAGTAATTATTAATTAATAATTACTAATTATTCTGGAATTTTGCTCCATGCAAACAAAAATAAAAGCCCTCGCAAAACAATACGCCCCTGAATTTATCGACATACGGCACCACCTGCATGCCAACCCGGAACTAAGCTACCAGGAATTTGAAACCTCTAAGTTTGTCCAGTCCAAATTAGCCGCCTTGGGAATTCCTTTTGAAATAAAAGCCACCACCGGCGTGGTCGGTCTTATAGAAGGAAAGAACCCGGACAAACGCATCATCGCCCTTCGGGCCGATATGGATGCCCTGCCCATCAAAGAAGAAAATGACATCCCTTACAGATCAAAGAATGATGGAGTGATGCATGCCTGCGGACATGATGTGCATACCACCTGCTTACTCGGCGCCGCCAAAATACTGCATGAACTAAAAGACGAATGGGAAGGGACCGTAAAACTCATCTTTCAACCGGGCGAAGAAAAAAATCCGGGTGGCGCTTCGCTGATGATAAAAGACGGGGTGCTGGAAAATCCCAAACCACAGGGCATCTTAGCGCTGCATGTGCATACGATGATGGAAGTGGGCCAACTCAGTTTCCGCGGCGGCCAGGTAATGGCCAGCGCCGATGAAATATATATTACGGTAAAAGGCAAAGGTGGTCATGCTGCTTCCCCACATCTGGCTGTGGACCCGATCCTCATCAGTTCACATCTCATCATCGCCCTGCAGCAGATCATCAGCAGAAATAATAATCCCTTCAACCCATCCGTATTATCCATCACTTCTTTCAATGCAGGCAACACCACCAATGTAATTCCCAACGAAGTAAAACTGATGGGCACCTTCCGGGCCATGAATGAAGAATGGCGTTTCCGGGCACATGAACTCATCAAACAAACCTGCAACAATCTCGTTGCCTCCATGGGTGGCACCTGCGACCTGCATATTGATGTGGGCTATCCCTGTGTATTTAATAATGAGCCATTAACTGCGGCAGCAATGTCGCTGGCAGCCAGCTATGCAGGCACTGCCAATGTAAGTGAAACAGAACTCCGCATGGGTGCCGAAGATTTTGGGTACTATGCACAGCAGATACCGGCCTGCTTCTACCGCCTCGGCACCATGAACAAAGCCAAAGGTATCACTGCCGGTGTGCACACCCCTACATTTAATATTGATGAAAATGCGATTGAAGTGGGTATGGGTATGATGGCGTGGTTGGGGAGCAGTGTGGAGCTGTGATGGTACTTCCGAAGTCCCCTTCAAGTATTTCCGAAGTCCTCCTGAGCTACTTTCAAAGTGATTACGGGGTATTTCCAAAGTCCTCATCAGGTACTTTTAAAGTGGGTGCGGGGTATTTCCGAAATCCCCTTGAGGTACTTTTAAAGTAGGTGCGGGGTATTTCCTAAGTCCTCCTGAGCTACTTTCAAAGTGAGTGCGGGGTACTTCCGAAATCCCCTTCAGGTATTTCGGAAGGGGGATGTGCCCCCCTTCCGAAGGGGGTGCGACCCCTTCCGAAGTCCCACTCAGGTATTTCCGAAGGCCCCCTCAGGTACTTTCGAAGGCCCCCTCAGGTATTTTTGAAGTCCCCCTCAGGTATTTTTGAAGTCCCCCTCAGGTATTTCCGAAGGCCCCCTCAGGTATTTCCGAAGGCCCCCTCAGGTATTTTTGAAGGCCCCCTCAGGTATTTCCGAAGGCCCCCTCAGGTATTTCCGAAGGGAGTATGAGGTACTTTCGAAGGGGGTGCGACCCCTTCCGAAGGGGGTATAGGGGCCTTCCGAAGGGGGGTGTGACCCCTTCCGAAGGGGATA
>CALSAT010000034.1:0-15656 GCA_943372905.1 Bacteroides fragilis
CTATCGCTTTGTGTGCTTCGTGTCGTAGTGGGAAATAAATCAGTAAATTAGCTGTTCAATTAAGCCCTGTGCGAAAAAGTCTGCTCACCATATTATCCCTGTTCACTACTGCCATCCTATTTACTTATCTGCTGGGTGCCTGTAAAAAAGAACAAAACACAGATGGGCTTACAAAACTGGAGCAGGAAATCCCCGGAGGCTTTCCTCCACCCGTTTATCAATTTGAAGACAATCCTCTGACAAAAGAAGGCTTTGAACTTGGGCGCAAACTATTTTATGATGGTCGCCTTTCCATCGACAACCTGCATCCCTGCTCCTCCTGTCACCAGCAGATCGCTGCCTTTGGCACATTTGAACATGACCGGAGCCACGGGGTTTTTGATTCACATACGTTGCGTAATGCACCGGTACTATTCAACCTGGCCTGGAACAAAAACTTTCATTGGGATGGCGAATTCACTTCCTTAACAGACGCAGCCGCACAACCTATTCACGGTTCACTGGAAATGGGGGAGACATTTGAAGGCATCATCAATAAAATAAAAGATGATAAAGAGTACCAGGAGCAGTTCAAAAAAGTTTTCCGGTATCCGTTTATCCGGCCGGAGTTTATTTTAAAAGCCCTGTCACAATTTACCGGCTATATAGTTTCTGCGAATTCCAAATACGACCGGTATAAAAAAGGAGAAGCTGCCTATACCGTGCAGGAAGAGAATGGTTACCAGGTGTATAAAGCCAATTGCGCCACCTGCCATCCCGAACCCATGTTCACCGATTACAGCATCCGCAATATTGGTTTACCGGTAGATAACTTTCTGAAAGACTACGGACAAATGCGCATCAGCGGGAAGAGGGAGGATTCATTGAAATTCAAAGTACCGACGCTGCGCAATACATATATTTCATCTAATTATATGCATGATGGAAGATTCAATACACTGGGACAATGTATTAACCATTACCGCACCGGGGTGCAGCAAAGCGCCACCCTTGATCCGCTGCTGACCAATGGCATCAGCCTGACCAATACCCAGGCCAACGACCTGTTTGTATTTATCCGTACGCTGACAGACTCAGCATTTTTAAAGGACCCAAGGTTTCAGAAACCGGACTAATCTTTCTTTCTTTTATCCCGGAGTATTTCCAGGGTTACTTTTTGATTGTCGATATCTTTTTGTGTGGATTCCTGGTCGGCAATATTATCGGCCAGTTTCTTTTCCAGTTCTTCTTTTTCAGTCTTCAGGCTTTTCATTTTCTTCTCGGCTTTGGCAATGGCCTCTTCCTGGTTGCGAATTTGAATTTCCAGGTCTGCTGCTTCAATGTTGGGGCGGAGGTTACGGAGAAACTCCTTTACCTGCTCTACTTCATTTACACCAAAACCGGCTTTTGCATTGCCGCCATCTTTCAGCAGTATCAGTGACAATACTGATTCGTCTTTGTTCTTTTTGCTCTTGGGTTCTACTTTAATGATATAATCCAGCCGGTTGGCGTTGGCCTCGGTCACAAAGGCACCTTTGAATACTTTAAATCCTTTGTCCTTATTGAACAGCCCTTTCTCTTCTTTGGGTTTATAACCCAGCTTTTCCATTTTCTTTACGATCGCATCTTCCACCGCTTCAGGAGAATAAGAGTAGTCGATCATAAAAGCATCCTGTTTTTTCTTATCAAACTCTGCCAGGCCTTCATATGCCTGTGCAGAAATGAGTGTACTAATGGCCAGACCGATAAAAAGGAAAAGGGTAAACTTCTTCATATTGATTTATTTGCTCATAAAGATACAGCATGCCCTCAAAGCGTTGCAATTGTCTTAAATAAAAGCCCGTTAGTTCTTTTGAATTCGTTTTTTGCCTGTCTATCAATTACTTTTGTTACACATTCGCCTTGCAGCGGCAGGCAGGGCCAACAAAAAATTTCCAATCCTTTGAGTGGTATAAAAAAACTGGCAGGACAAACATTGTGGTATGGTGTTCCCACCATCGCCAGCCGTTTTTTAGGCTACCTGATGAACCTGACGCTGCCGCTTATTTTTGCCCAGCCCTCCAAAACAGCCGATCTTACCCAGGTATATGCCATCATCCCCTTTCTGAATGTGCTGTTCACTTACGGACTGGAAACAGCCTATTTCCGTTTTTCACAGGAGGGTGATCAGAAGAAACTCTACAACACCCTTTCTGTTTCGCTTATAAGCTCCGCTATCTTTTTCACCGCCCTGCTTTTTATTTTCAAAGGCTCTATTGCCAGTTGGGCCAGCCTAGAACAGCACCCGGAATATATCAACTGGATGGCAGGTATCATTTTTTTTGACACCATCAGCACCCTTGCTTTTGCCCGGTTGCGGCAGGAAAACAGGCCGAAGCGATACGCTTTTGCCCGGCTGGCCAGTGTAGTGATGAATATCCTGGTGGTCGTTATTTTCATGGGCATCCTGCCAAAATATCTGCAGAATCACCCGGACAGTTTTTTGAAAAATATTTACACCGGTAAAGACTCTGGTATCATTTATTATCTCATTGGCAACTTCTGTGGTAGTGTGCTCACTTTTGTTATCCTGCTGAAAGAATTCAGCCAGGTGCATTTCAGTTTTGATTCAGCCCTTTGGAAAAAGATAATGCGCTACTCCTACCCATTAGTCATTGTGGGCATGGGCGGCATTGTAAATGATATGCTGAGCCGCCTTATTTACCAGCATGTGGTGGACCTGCCGGCAGAGCAAGCCAAGCATGAACTGGGGGTGTTTGCCAATATCATCCGTCTTTCTATACTCATCACCATTGCCATACAGGCATTCCGGATGGCGGCCGAGCCGTTCTTCTTCAACCGGAGCCGGGAAGAGAATGCACCCCGCACTTATGCCAGGGTCATGAAATTCTTTATCCTGGTGTGCTGCTTTCTTTTTTTAGGCATCAGCTTATATATAGACCTGGTAAAATGGTTCTTCCTGGCTATTGACAGGGGCGAGTGGACAGAAGGACTATATGTGGTGCCTTTGTTTGCCATGGCCAATATCTTCCTCGGTATATACTATAACCTCAGTATCTGGTACAAGCTCACCAATAAGAATATGACAGGCGCTTTGATCACCTTCGGTGGGGCCGCTATTACTATTGTATTGAATATTATACTCATCCCCAGGTTCCACTATCTCGGCGCTGCTATTGCCACTTTCTGTTGCTATTTGTTTATGATGATCACCAGTTATGTACTGGGACAGAAATACTACCCCGTACCGTATGCAAAGAAAAAACTGATCGCTTACCTGGTGTTGGTGGTGCTCATCGTATTGATGCACCGGGGATTAGTATATATGTGGGATAACCGCTTGTTCAATCTGGTTACCGCTACATTCCTGTTTGGTTTCTTTACCTGGTTTGTTGGTAATATCGAGCGGAAGGAGTTGGTCAATTTGCCTGTTGTGGGGAGGTTGTTGAAAAGGAAAACAATTTAGTAATAGGCTCTCTTGATATAAATTTATGGACACATGGATTGATACTGCTTTGCAGTATTTAGGAGTCTCTTCTATTTCTAATAAGTATGGGTGCTGGGCTATCTAAATTATGCTGCGCAGCGGCATAAAAATCTGTGTTCATCCTTTCAGTCCGTCTCATCCGTGTGCCTGAGAAAGGACCCCGCTAATAAAGCTTTACATACGGATTATTCATTTTCTCAAAGCCCACTGTCGTCACCGGCCCGTGACCGGAATACACTTTGGTCTCATCCGGCAGGGTAAAGAACTGGGTTTGGATGCTGTTGATAAGGGTACTCATATTGCCGCCGGGCAGATCGGTACGGCCCACACTGCCGTTGAATAATACATCACCACCGATGATAAAACCGCCGGCTTCGTGATAAAAAGAAACACTGCCCGGTGAATGTCCGGGTGTGAACCTGATATTGAGCTCATCTTCCCCCACTTTTATGGTACTTCCCTCCTTCAGGTAAACCAACGGGCCGCTGTAATTGTCGAAAGGCAGTTGCCACATCAGCCCGGATTGGGGGGCAAAATCCAGCACCGGTTTTTCCTTTTCATGCAGGTGCAGGGGCAGCCCCCAGGTGTCATGGACGAATTTGTTGCCAAAAACATGGTCCAAATGACAGTGGGTGTTAAGCAGCAATACGGGGGTCAGGCCTGTCTCCTCTATACCCGTTTTTAATTCGTCCCTCTCTTCGGGGAAATAACAGCCCGGATCTATAATGCAGCACTGCCCTTTTTCGTTGTACAAAACGTAGGTATTCTCCTGAACGGGGCTAAAAGTGAATGACTTAACAGCTAACATGGATGGTTTTTTCGTACTTTTAATTCAGAACCAGTATTTTCCGGAATCAGCCGGATTTTTGGGAGATAAAGGTAATGCCTTTACAGTCTCAAATGACCCTCGTTCGGGTGAGGGCCTATGAGAAAAAATGAACACTGCTGAAACAGGAAGCAGATAGATGAATATAATTACTAAAGCTGGCTGCTAAATAATAATAAAGACCGATTTTAAAGCTATTAGAAACAGTAAAGCCATTTATGAAGAAAGTATTTAGCCTGATGTCTTGCCTTATCATTTTCCTCTCTTTGGAAACTGTGGCACAAGTGAATACGGTAGAATTTGGAAAGAACCGTGTACAATACCAGAAATTCAAGTGGAAATATTACCAGACCGAAAACTTCAACAGCTATTTCAGCCAGGATGGGTTGGGGCTGGGCAAATATGTGGCACAGGTGGCCGAATTGGAATTGCCCTCCATTGAAGAGTTTGTGGAATATGGCCTGCAGCGCCGGATCAATATTGTGATCTATAATAATTACGATGAAATGCAGCAGTCCAATATCGGTATGGGCATCGACTGGCAAAATACCGGCGGGGTAACCAAGCTGGTGAATAATAAAATGGTGGTGTACTTTGACGGCAACCATGATAATCTGCGCCGCCAGATACGACAGGGCATTGCCAAAGTACTGGTGGATAATGTACTCTTTGGTGATGACCTTGGAGAATTTGCCGCCAACCAGGCCCTGCTCGACCTGCCCAAGTGGCTCACCGATGGCTACATAGCCTACGCCGCAGAAAACTGGAGCCCCACGCTGGATGATGACCTGCGGGGTGTGATGCTGGCAGGTGAATACAATAACTTTTACCAGTTTGCTTTTGAAAAGCCCCTGCTCGCCGGTCAATCCTTCTGGAAATATATTGCCGACAAATATGGTAAAAGCAAGACCACTTACTTCCTGTACCTGGCCCGCATCTACCGCAACCTGAACAATGCCTCCAACAAAATAGCCAAGAAGAAATTCAAGAAGCTGCTCCAGGATTTTATGACGGATGTACAGGCGCAGTATTTTAAAGATGTTCGTGGCCGCCGCAATACACCAAGAGGTCAATTGTCTGTCACAGAAGAGATTGGTAAAAAAGATTATTTCCGTTTCAATGCCAATCCGCAGCCCCGCAGCTTTACCTATGCCATGGTGGAGTTCAAACAGGGCCGCTACCAGGTGATCCTTATGGAAAACTTCGTAAGCAAAAAGATCTTACTGAAGCAGGGTGTAAGAACCCGGGAAGATGATAAACACCCCAACTATCCTATCCTGGCCTGGGATGGTAAGGGTACCCGCCTCGCAGTACTTTATAGCGAAGAAGGCAAGACCAAATTCTTTGTGTACGACCTGGTGAACCGGGTAAAACTCTGGAAACAGGAGATCGACCAGTTTGACCAGATACAGGACATGAAATATATGCTGGACAATAACACCTTATTGTTTAGCGCCGTAAGAAGCGGGCAGACCGACATCTTTGTGTACAAAATAGATAAGCAAACCATCGACCAGGTAACCAATGATGTATATGATGACCTGGACCCGTCCTTTGTGGCATTCCCGAATAAAACAGGTATCCTCTATTCCAGCAACCGACCTTCTGCCCAGGCTGCCAGCAGCGACGATTCATTGCCCGGTAAGCATTTCAACATTTATATGGTGGACAACTGGAATAAATCTGATTTCAAACAACTCTCCAAACTGACCGACCTGAAAATGGGCAATGCCCGTTTTCCTTCTCAATACAATACCTCCCACTTCACTTTTGTAAGTGATGAGAACGGCGTGAATAACCGGTACGCCGGTTTCTTCCGTACCGAAAGGGCCGGGCTTGACACTCTCGTCTTCATTGGCGATGAAGTGCTCCGCAACCCGCCACAAAAAGATGTGGACAGCCTGCTGAAAGAATGGAGCAAGACAGATATAGATTCTGTAGGCTATGTATCCATCACCAATGACTCTTCTTATGTGTTCCCGCTTACCAACTACCAGAGCAGCCTGCTGGAAACAAGAACGGCCGGCGACAATCAACAGGTAAGCGAAGTGATAAAGCTGGGAGATATAAAACTCCTCTACCGCCTGAAGGTGGATGAGAATGTGCTGCGCCGCCGCAATATCACCGCCCGCCCCACCGAGTATATCCGCAAAGTGATAGAAGAAGAAAAGAAGGCAGCCCGTAAAGAATCATCCTATAATCCCAAAACCGATACGCTGACGAAGAAGCAGGTTGATTTCTTCAACACCGGCTTTGAAAACGAAAAACCTGATAGCGTTAAAACCAAGGTCGCCGGGGTGGTCATTGATGAAGAGGTAAAAGAACCCGTACTGAAAAAAGCGAAAGTGTATGAATACCGTCCGCCCAAGTTCTTTACTGACTATGTGGTTACCGGTTTCAATAATACCGTGATCGTACAAAATAAATTTCAGCCCTATGCCGGTGGTGTGGGCCCTATTCAGCTTTCCAATAACAATGCCTTCAACGGGTTGATCCGTATGGGAACATCAGACCTGATGGAAGACCTGAAATTTGTCGGCGGCTTCCGCATAGACCCGAACCTGCGGGATTATGATGTGATATTTTCCTTCCTGAACCAGAAGAAAAGACTCGATATCGGCGGCACTTATTTCCGCAGTAAATCAAATATTGGCGCCATCCTGAATGGATTCGACACTGTAGGCGCCAAACTGTTCCAGAATTATTATCTCGTCAACCTGCGCTATCCGTTTGACAGGGTGCGCAGCCTGCGGGCTTCCATCGGGCCCCGGTTCGACAGAACAGTCATCAATGCAGAAACACCCTTGTCATTACGGTTCCCCGATATTAAGACCACCTACGGCCAGGTAAGTGTGGAATATGTATTTGACAACACCAGCAACCCGGCACAGAATATCTGGAACGGCCTGCGCTACAAGGTTTTCTTCGATTGGTTCACCCAGTTGAGCAAAATAAGCACCACCAATGGTAAGTTTATATTTAATGCCGGTTTTGATGCCCGTCATTACCTGCCGCTGTACCGCAATGTGATCTGGGCCACCCGTGTAGCAGGCGATTTTTCCTTTGGCAATCAGAAAGTGATCTACTATCTCGGTGGTGTGGACAACTGGCTGAAGCCAAAGTTCAACAACGCCAATACACCTGACCCTGATAATACATACACCTATCAATCACTGGCCGTGAATATGCGGGGCTTCACACAGAATGTGGCCAATGGCAACAATGCCGTGGTCATCAACAGTGAAGTGCGGGTACCGGTATTCGCATCCTTATTTAACAAGCCCATCAACAATGCCTTTTTAAGAAATTTCCAGATCATCCAGTTCATCGACCTTGGCACTGCCTGGAACGGCGCTTATGATAAAATAGAGCGGCCAAATGTACGGTACTCTGTACCCGGCAACCCGATAACGGTAAAAATAAAAGCCGGTGGTGTGGGTCCTTTTGCCGGTGGCTATGGTTTCGGTGCCCGCAGTACGCTGCTGGGCTATTTCATCCGGGTAGATGCCGCCTGGGAAATGAATGTGTTCTTCAAAGGAAAACCACAATGGTACTTTGCGCTGGGGCTGGATTTTTAAGATGGCCTTTGCCAAAAAGTGATTAAGAATTATTCAAATAGATTTTATAAAAACCCCCTCCGGATGACCGGAGGGGGTTTTTATTTAGGCACCCCAAACCCCTCACCCAGTTTTCTCAGCGTAAAGTAAAGCAGCGTCATAAACCCCGCATAGCAAAGCGTCATGCCCCAGGCATAGCCATTTTCAAAAGGATGGATCAGCATATCAATGATCTCAGCCGCCAGCGAAAACGGATCAGTGATCACATCCCAGCTGTTGAACCGCAAATACCGGCCAATATAAATACCAAAAGCACAAAGCCACATCACCATAAAGACCACCAGCACAGAAAAACCCTTCCCCTTCAGCAGGGTAAGCATCAGTTCCACCCGGCGCAGGGAAATGATACCGTACAAGATACCATTCCATGCAAAGGAGAAAAGCAGCAACAGGTCAAACCACTTCGGTGCCGACCGTACATGAATAAGATGAAACATATCCGTGATGATATAAAACGAGTTGGGAATGAACAACAGCCATACCACCAGCGCCGCCGCCAGTTTTACTTTGTTCTCGATAAAGGAAATATTCTTCATCATCCCGCCCGTGATCCAATAAGGGATAAATGCCAGGAACAAATTCCATGGCAGAAAGATATACTCTATGCTGCCGGTTACGATCATCCTTGCCAGCAGCAGCACACCGCTAAAAGCCGATGATAATAACAACCACTCATGCACGGTAGAGGAGGCAGCCAATTGCCAGGGCCGGAAACATTTACTATTGATCATAACGGTAGTTTGGGAATAAATATGACGAAGCCTGCTATGGCAGCCGCCACAGCAGATAGAAGCACCGCGGCCGCTGACAGGTCTTTGATATACTTTATCTGCGGATGCTGTTCGGTGGAAATAAAGTCCATTATCTTTTCCATCACCGTATTGAACAATTCAGCCGTCCACACCATACCAACAGCCAGGGCCAGTACGCCTGCTTCGGCAGCAGAAACAGGCAGTACAATGGTCAGGCTGATAACGATCACCGTCCCCAGCAGGTGCAGCCACGCATTATGCTCTCTGCTGAAAAATGTTTTAATACCCTGGAAGGCAAACCGGAAACTCCTGCCTCTGGCATAGAGTGAAAAAGAATCTTCTTTTTTCATGGCTCATTATTTTCATTAGCTAATTGCAACTGCTCTTTATCTGCCGGTGCAAATTTCTTTTCCGATATAAATAAACTCACCCACCCCGCAATAGTGGCTGCCAGCGGAAATAAAAGAAATCCGCCTGATTGCCACACATGTTCCCAGGCATCAAAAACCTCAATCATCTGGAAGGCAAAAGCCACCGATACCGGTATGGCAATGGTGAGCAGCAGCATCCGGTAATGATGGATGGCCGTGATGCTCACCGTACACCAGCTCAGCAGACTGAACATGGCCCAGGCAAACCAGCCAAAGAAGAACGCATAGAAAAGCGACAATACATAAAGCAGCGGCGAGAACAGTGCCGGTAAAGTGATAAGGGCATAAAGCCCCACCGCTCTGATATAAATAATAAAATTAGTTTCCATAAAAACATTTATTGCCTGAAGATTTTGTTTCTCAATTCCGCCGTTGGTGCCGTCAGCAATTCATTCCATGACCAATCATGAAAAGAACTGCAACGCCTGCCTTGCCGGTAAGCACGGCGCATCCTGCTCCAGTATTCCGGCATAGTGATCAGCGCATACCCTACGGTGGCCAGCACCGGGAAAGAGACCCGCCCGTTGCCCAGCATAAAACATTGCAGGCAGGCTTCCCCTTCATCAGTCGTATCATAGCCCAGCAATACATGCTTTATATCATGCCGGGCATAATGCTTTAACAAAGGCAGGTTTCTTTGTTCAAGAAAATTATAAAGGTCCTTGCCCAGTGTGCCATCGGGAAGCATATACAATTCCAATTCTGAATAGCGGAATGGTATGGGCGTTCTCATCAGCTTCACTATGGGCAATGCCACCTTATGTGTAAGAAAAATAAGGCCGGCCGTTCTGTATTTTTTTAAACGCTTCTTCATTACCACTGTAGTTTTTTGGAGAAATACATGACCACTGCCAGGGTAAGGAACAAACCGATACTGCCCAGCAGTAAAGAATAATCCTGCAACTGCAGCAGGCTGAATACATACGCATAGATCAGTACCAGCACCACCGATAAAACCGAAGTGGCCCTGCCGGATTGCAGCACTCCTTTTACGAACCAGGCTATCAGCCCGATAGTGGCTGCCGAAGCAATGATATAAGCCGTATTGAAACCTGTGTATTCAGAGAAAGAAAGCAATAAAGTGTAAAAGAGTATCAGCGCCAGTCCCACCAGTCCGTACTGAAACGGGTGAACAGATTTCTTATGGGCAGTCTCTATCAGAAAGAACGCAGCAAAAGTTAATAATATACACAACAGGGCATACTTGATAGT
Source organism: Bacteroides fragilis (assembly GCA_943372905.1). Taxonomy (GTDB): domain Bacteria; phylum Bacteroidota; class Bacteroidia; order Chitinophagales; family Chitinophagaceae; genus JJ008. The sequence continues at coordinate 10,305 of CALSAT010000034.1, forward strand.
ACGCAATGTTTTCTGGTAACCATTTACCGGGATAAAAAGGTCCACCCCAAAAGCTGATGCGCCAACGGAAGCAGTAGTTACTGGCGGTGCATCACCGGCACGGATGCTGCCATCGAAGCGGGCCGACTTCTCTTCCACCGGCAGCGGGAAGTAATGGTCCAGGTGATACGCATTGCCGGTCCATTGCTGCGGAAAGCTGCGCTTGTGCGACATGCTTTTCCAGGAAGCTTTAAAACCACTGTCACTCACATCTGAGGTTTGCGGCAGCATACTGCCCGAAAAGCTTGGGTGCTTCCATGACGATTCCATATTTACGGTGGTCAGTTTACCCAGCGGTGTAAAGAACAGTTGTTCCGATCCGTTCAGGTCAATGGTAGTGGTAAAATTGGCATTGGTAATATCTTCAGCACTGCTGGCGGCGAGTGGTGCCGTCATTCTGTCGCTGGAAGAACCGGCTTCCGGTGATAGTTCAATAAGGCTGTCCTTCCATTTCAGGGTCAGCTGATCATTCAGTCCTTTATTATCAGCTATACTCATTATCACAAAAGCTTCATTCCAGATCACCTGTTCGGCTGAAATACCCAGTTTATCAAATGCCGGTTTGGTAAAGCTTCCGCTGAGCATTGCCTTTGTATCATACAGCATCACTTTAAAAATACCGCGGTGTTTCTCTTTAGGGTTCACCGTGGCAGTGATGTTAAGTTTGTCTGGCAGGAAATAAGCAATATTCTTCCGGACCGATTTGCGGGCCGTACCAGTATCACCTTCCTGTGTTTGCCAGAAAGGAATACCGATCACGGGCCCGATAATGTTCTGCTTACCCGCCCATTTGCTGCTTATTTCACGGGCAGCTTCTTTTTGTCTTTCTTCCCGTTCGAAGATCAGGTTCTTTACATACAGCATAGGGATCATCATCAGCAGGGCCAGGAAGCCGATGATACATCCTTTTACGATCCATTTACTTTTTTGCCAGGCCGTTTTTACGGTCTCCTGTAAGGTTGATTCCATTGTTGATCAGTATTAATGTTGATTGATGATAAGTGATTTACTTTTTTAAGACAGATGCTTAAAGGCAGCAGACCGATGATGCCAAACGAACAGTCCACCAGCCGCCACCAGAAAGGGATGCTGCGGAAATGACCGGCAACCAGTGCGAACGGAATAATGAGCAGGCAGGCGATCAGGCCAAACTCAATCACCCACCTGTTACGGACCGGGTCCTTCAATGGTCCTATGAAAAGAATAGCGATCATAAAATGAGCAAAGGCCAGCCAGTCATACCCGTATGCCAGGAAAGGGTATTTGTTATTGGTCTCCTGCAATCCGGTATACACTTTATCCAGCCAGTCGCCAATCGTTGAGCCGGGTGGAAAGAAACGGCTCACAAACGCAAGCCCTGTTTCCGCAGGAATAGCAGTAAGGCCACTCAGGAAAAGCATGATCATAAAGAAGATGATCCATCGGCTGATATTTTTTCTTGTAGTATCCATATTAGAAAGTACTTTGTATTTCAAAGTGAAAGGGTAAAAAAAATTACTTCACCCCTTTGATCATATTTTCCAGTGCCGTGATATGATCGGTAAAAGCCTTCTCCCCCGCTTTGGTAATAACATAAGTCGTGTTTGTTTTCTTCCCGACGAATCCTTTGTGTATTTTAATAAAGCCATTCTCTTCCAGGTTCACCAGGTGGGTGGCCAGGTTGCCATCCGTTACTTCCAGCAGCTGCTTCAGGTCGTTGAAGTTCACTTCTTCATTTACCATCAGCACACTCATCACTCCCAAACGAATGCGGCTTTCAAATACTTTATTTAAACCTGTGATCGGATTCTTCAACGTAAAACTTTTATACTATTAAACGGCAAACTTATTTCTCATACTTCACCCACATTATCGTTCCATAAACAATATGCAGCACCCCAAACCCTGCCGCCCAGAACCAAAGGCCATAGCCCGGAAAATACATATTGATCAAACCTAAGATTATTTCACAATAGCCTAAATAACGGATATCTGATAAAGTGTACTTGCTTGCATTCACCAATGCCAGTCCATAAAATACCAGGCTGGCCGGTGCCACAAAAAGCCAGGCATCATAACGCAGCATCCCCAAAATAAAAGCACCACCTGCTGCCAGCGGAATGATCATGTTCCAGGCCAGTCTTTTGGAAGTATGGTCCCACACCGGCAGTCCCTGTTTTTTGGCTTTGCGCCAGGTGAGATAATAAGAAGAAACAAAAGCAACGATGAAGATAATAGCTGCCAGCCCCGCCATCCGGATCTTTAACCGGCTGAATTCATCACCGGAGAAAAACCCCTTGCTGTTATAGCTGCCGTAGTACTGGTCCAGCATTTGGTAGCCAAGCCAGGCACCAACTAAGGCACAAACACCGGCAGCAATGCCACTTAATCCGCTGAGTGAAATAAAACGGCTGCTGCGTTCCATAATGCGGCGGATATCTTTAATATCCTGTAAACTGTTGGCGGGTTGCTGGTTTTCTTGCATAAAAAGCACTTTGTAATACAAAGTAAGTAGGTGTTTCCCATATTTCCAAATCTCGTTGCCCGGTCTGTATCTGTTCATATCGATTTAACATACCAAATTCCGCCCCGGCTTAGTACTTTTACCCGGATGTACCTTTCTAAACTATACCATTACCTTTTCCTCTGTATCCTTCTGCTGCCCGCAGCAATACCCACTCTTGCCCAGCAAAAGATCATCAGCGGCCAGGTAAAAGACTCACACAGCGAAGAATCAATTCCTTTTGCCTCGGTAAGTTTCAGCCAAAGCACCGTTGGCAAACAGACCGACTCAGCAGGCCGTTTTACTTTTTACCTTACTAACTGGCCTTCAGACACACTGGAGATCACCTGCGTGGGGTACCAGCCGTTTCGCCTGTTGCTCAACACTTCCAAAGATTCATTCGCTGTCACCATCCTGCTGGAAAGAGGTACTTATTCCGAAGGCGCCCAATTAAAGACCAAAGTAAACAAGGGCCTCTTTGTATGGAAGAAAATAGTACAGCACAAAGCAGATAACGACCGGTACCGTTTTGATAACTTCTCTTATGAATTGTATAACAAACTGGAGCTTGACCTGAAGAATATCAACTTTGAGAAATTTGCCCGGTTCAAACCACTGAAATCCATCAGCGACCTTATTAATCAAAATATTGATACCAGCGAAGGCACCCGCTATTTACCCGCTTATCTTACCGAAGCCCTCTCTGATTACTATTACCAGAAAAAACCCACCCGCCGCAGGGAGATCATCAAAGCCGCCAATACCAACGGTGTAAAAAATGAAAGTGTGCTGAAGATGCTCGGCGGCATGGACCAGGTGGTGAATGTGTACAACAACTTCATCCCGGTTTTTGATAAACAATTCGTAAGCCCCATCAGTGATAATGGCGATTACTATTATAATTACCGGGTGGTGGATACGCAGGTCATTGCCAATAACAGGTATTATCATTTAGTATTCTCCCCCCGCCGGAAAGGCGGCGATACCTTTGAAGGGGACTGCTGGGTACATGTGGGCAGCTTCGCCATACAGAAAATGAATCTGCGCCTCGGCAAGGAAGCCAATGTGAACTTTATTGAGAACCTGAGCCTGATACAGGAATATAAAATGCTTGGCGACAGTACCTGGTTCTTATCTAAAGATAAATTTGTGGCGGATGTATTGCCCGCCGGAAAAGACAGGCCCGGCTTCATCGGCCGAAAGACCACTACGTACAGGAATATCATTGTCAATGATACTTCCGTTATTACAGAACTGAATAAGAATAAAATACTGGAAGAGATCATTACCCTGCCGCAGGCAGATGAAAAAGATAAAGCCTTTTGGGCCGAAGCAAGACATGAACCGCTCACTAAAACTGAAAGCGGCATCATCAAAATGATCGATACGCTGACCAATGCCCCGGTGTTTCAAAAATTCACTAAGACCATGGCATTCATTGGTACCGGTTATTTAGATGTTGGTAATTTTCAATTAGGGCCCTGGATGAACTGGCTCACCTCCAACGGATGGGAAGGGTTCCGGATGCGGTTCGACATTGGCACCAATAAATATTTCAACCGGAAAATAAAACTGCATACGTATCTCGCTTATGGCTTTGGTGATAAAAAGCTGAAGGGCATGGCTGAAGCATTTTTCCTGCCGAAGAAAGACCCGAGGACTTATTTCTATGCTTCCTTTACCAATGACCTTGACTTTGGCCAAAATTATTATGGTGAAGTAACCGCAGATAATATTTTCGCTCTGGCCGTTCGTAAAAATGGCATCCCGGTAAAGAACATCAAAGTGAATGAAAAGAAACTGGAGTTCTTTCATGAAACACTTCCCTGGATGTCGAACCTGCTTACTGTTGCACATAGATCATCACTGCCACTCAGGAACTTACTACCGATTGATTCCTTTAAAACCATCAATAACAGGAACCCGCTTACTACATTCGAGGTTTCCCTCCGCCTGCGCTTTGCCTGGCTGGAACGGTTTGTAGAAAATCATTTCTACCGCAGCAGCCTCGGCAGCATTTACCCGGTGGCTGAGATCAACATCACACAAGGCTTTCCAGGATTCCTCAAAAGCAGTTATCACTACACAAAAATAAATGCCAGCATCTCCGACAATATTAAGATTCCTCCTTTCGGAAACATCTCCGTGAATATATATGGTGGCAAAACATTTGGCACACTACCTTATACACTGCTGGATATTGCCCCCGGTAATGAAATGTATTACTACAACAAGTATGCATTTAATATGATGAACCGGTGGGAATTTATTCATGATAAATACGGAGGTATTAACATTGAGCATAACATCGGCAATGGCATATTCCGTATGTTTCCCAAACTGCGTCTGCGGCAGTTCTGGACGGCTAAAGCGCTGTGGGGAAGTTTGTCCGATGCCAACAAAGCCCTCAACTTTAAAAAAGGGCATAATTTCCAAACACTGGATGGAAAAACCTATCTTGAACTTGGCACCGGCATTGATAATATCTTCCGGGTGTTCCGGCTCGATTTTATCTGGCGGGTACTCCCTTCCACTCTTCCTAAAACTGGCGATAAGACCTTCGGCATCTTTGGAAGCTTCCGGGTGGCTTTTTAATGACGAGTGCTATTTATTTTTCTTCTTTATATACTCTTCCCCTTTCTTCAGTAATGCTGCAAACTGGCTGTCCACCTCTTTTTTATCATACTCTTCATCATACATTATTTCTGTGGCATCATTATTCGTATCGGTGATCTTTGAATCAAGTGGGAACGGTCCGGCCATGCCCAGGTAGCTTTCTTTCTTTTTCTTATCCTCATCATCATAGCTAAACACCAGCTTGAATAAGAAAA
>CALSAT010000035.1:0-15643 GCA_943372905.1 Bacteroides fragilis
GGCCTCTTAATTCCTGTAAAAGAGAGGGTACTGATTCCCGGTAATGATTACTGAAAAGAAAATATCCCATCAGTTTGTTTTCGATACTGATGAAAACGGCCGTGCCATGCTGGCGGGTGCTGTCGCCGGTTACAAATTCATAAGAGCCGATCTTCAGCAGATCGTCGTTGACAAATCCTTCTATGCCTTTTCCGGTGGTTTCTTTGAAGCCTTTTGCCTGGAGCGGTTTTCCTTGTGCCAGGTGTTTGGCCAGTGCCTTACTTAATGGATGGGAGGAGCCGGTGGCCAATGCGGCTACCTGCAGCTGCTGGTATGCAGATAATTCTGTGCCTGTATAGCTGATATCCTGCTGCTGGGTGCTGGTAAGCGTACCGGTCTTATCGAATACGATGTGCGTGGCGGCGGCCATATCTTCAATGATCTGCGCATTGCGCAGGTAAAAATGATTGCGGCCGAGGATGCGTAATATATTACCGTTGGTAAACGTATTGGATAATAACAATGCACAGGGACAGGCGATGATAAAGATGGCCGTAACAGCAGGCCACATTCGTGAAGGATCATTTACCTGCCAGTACACCGCAGTGGTGGCAGCAATGGTAAGAACGATATAAGTAAAGTAGCGGCTGAGCAGGTGTACAAAGGAAACTGTTTTGGCAGGGGCCTGTTTCGGGTCTTCTTTATTCCATAGTTTGGTGAGGTAGCTCTGCGCTACTTCTTTTACGACCAGTACTTCGATATTGCCTTCGGTTTGTTTGCCCCCGGCATATACGAGTTCACCCACTTCCTTTAATACCGGCAGGGATTCGCCGGTCACAAAACTATAATCAATGAAGGCTTTGCCTTTGGTAAGGATGCCATCGGCAGGTATCAGCTCTTCATTATGTATCAGTAAGGTATCGCCCGGTTTGATGTCAGGTAATGCTGAAGGAATTTCTTTATCCTCTTTCAATACTGATACCGCTACCGGGAAATAAGAAGTGTAATCTCTTTCGAACGATAGCTGCCGGTAGGTTTTATCCTGCAGAATTCTTCCCGCCAGCATAAAGAACACGATGCCTGTCATAGAGTCGAAATAACCGCCGCCGGTACCGCTCAGTACTTCATATGCACTACGGATGAAGGTGATGATGATGGCGAGGGCTATAGGCGCATCTATGTTCAGGAATTTATGCCGCAGGCTTTTCCAGGAAGAGGTGTAGAAAGGAAGGGCTGAGTATAATAATACCGGTATGGCGAGGGCAAAATTGGCCCAGCGGAAGATGCTGCGCAATCCCACTTCGCTGGCATCGATGCCGAGGTATTCGGGAAAGCTCATGAGCATGATGTTGCCAAAACAAAAGCCGGCGATGCCTAACTGGTACACCATGCTTTTATTGATAGCGGGGCGTTTTTCCTTCAGGTCGTTCAGACTGATATAAGGCTCGTAGCCAATGCTGGTAAGTGTTTCGGCTACTTTGCGCAGGCTGGTTTCTTTTACGAGGAAGACAATATCCACTTCTTTGCGGGTGAAGTTGACCTTGCTGGAAATAATGCCGCCATCGAGGCGATGCAGGTTTTCCAATAAGTACAAACAGGAACTGCAGTGCATCTGAGGCAGGTAGAAGGTGACATGCATCTGCTTCTCGTCCCGGAAACTGATGAGTTGCTGCTGTATTTTTTCGGTATCTAAAAAGGCGAATTTATCTTTCCGTACATGAATACGCTGGCTGATACCGGGATTTTCGTTCAGGTTATAATAATCGCAAAGGTCGCTTTGGTTCAGTATCTGGTACACCATCCTGCAACCTTCGCAGCAAAATGTTTTGCCGGTGGCCTTTATGGTATCATCGGGACAGGACTCGCCGCAGTGATAGCATTGCAGGCGCTGATCGGTAATGGCAGGAATACCCATACTATTATTAAATATAAAGCGGTGAAAGTAGCGGCCTCTTGAACCGGGGCGGATGAGTAACTTCACCTGTCAAAGTGATTTTTATCAAACTCACTGATTTGATTACTTTTACTTTGCAACATTTATTAACCAAATACTTAGGCATGTCACAAAAAACCATACTGATCATCGATGATAATGAAGACATCAGGGAGAATACGGCTGAAATATTATCACTGGGCGGGTATAAAACCGTAACGGCGGAGAATGGCAAGAAAGGCGTGGAAGCGGCACTGGCGCAGAAGCCCGACCTGATCGTATGCGATATTATGATGCCGGAACTGGATGGCTATGGGGTGCTGCACCTGCTGCGCAAAAACCCTGATACAGAAGGTATTCCCCTTATCTTCCTGACGGCCAAAGCCGAACGAAGCGATCTGCGCAAAGGCATGGAAATGGGCGCTGATGACTATGTGACAAAACCTTTTGAAGAACTGGAACTGATGAATGCTATTGAATCCCGGTTGCGCAAGCAGGAAGTGATGCAGAAGATGTACGAAGCGAGCGGCAAAGGACTGAGTGAACTGGCTAATGACCTGCGGGCCAGCGGTATGATCAAATTTGAGCTGGACAATTACAATTCCGAACTCTATTCCAAGAAACAGTCCATCTACAGCGAAGGGAAACGTCCCCGCTTCTTATATTATGTGGTGAAGGGAAAGGTGAAAGGCTTTAAAACGCATGAGGATGGTAAGGAATACATCACCGACCTGTACAGCGATGGAGATTTTATCGGCTACCCGGCGCTGATCGAAGAGAAGAATTATGATGACTCAGCTGCGGCACTGGAGGAAACGGAGATCATCCAGATACCCCGGGATGATTTTCAGCAAATGATCGAAGGGGATATATCGGTGGCGGCGAAATTCATCCGCATCATTACCCAAAATGTAAAAGAGAAAGAGGAGCGGCTGCTGAGCCTGGCCTATAGTTCTCTGCGCAAGCGGGTGGCCAAAGCCCTGGTGGACATTCACGGCAAGTTCAATACTACAGGAGAGAATAAACCCATTGAAATATCACGGGAAGACATAGCCCACTATGTAGGCACTGCTACGGAATCCCTTATCCGTACGCTGAGTGATTTTAAATCAGAAAAACTTATTGAGATCAAAGAAGGCAAGATCATCATTGCTAACATCGAGAAGCTGAAGAATCTATTGTACTAGCTATTGGGGTGCGAAGAGAAGAAAGAAAGTATTTTCGGGGCAGCAGATGGCATCCTTTTAAAACATCTTCTTTTATAACAAATGGCAAGAACGAAGCGCTTCCTGCGGGTGGTTAAAATAGTGTTTATTGTTGTTCTTGTTATTGCGCTTGGGCTTTTCCTGTTCTTCTCTGTCACCACCAGTGTTACGGCTAACCTTGATACCTATGTATATGAGCTGCCTTATAAAGAAGGGGGCAAATATAAGGTGGTACAGGGGTACGGAGGCTTGTTTTCCCACCGTCATATTGCCGCCATTGATTTTCGGATGCCGACGGGAACGCCTGTTCATGCAGCCAGGGAAGGTGTTGTGTATGCTTATAAGGATAACAGTGATGAGGGAGGACCATTTGGTAAGTATAAGAACAAAGCGAATTACATCATGATAAAGCATAGTGATGGCAGTTTTGGTTGCTACTGGCATCTGCAAAAGAATGGAGTGCTGGTAAAAAGCGGACCTGTATCCAAAGGACAGCAAATAGGTGTCAGCGGGGCTACGGGGTTTGTATTACGTCCGCATCTTCATTTTTCCGTCAAACGGAAACTGAATTATGAAATGAATTCTTTTGTGCGAACAAAGTTCAATACTTCAGCCGGGGTTATTATTTTAAAAAAAGGAGAGAGCTATGAACGGCCAACAGACTAACACCGGATTTCTTTGCCAGCTTTTAATATACAAAGACCTGTACCGGAGAACCTGTATGTACGGCTGTTCCTTTCGGGATATGTATCTGTAATTCGCCGTTATGGTATTCAGCGGCTGTCATCAGCGTATCAGCATCCATCGGCAGGGTGAGTGTGCTGGACCAATGAGAAAGATTTCTTTTTGTGCCTGGCAACACGCAATGCAATGCCTGTTCTTTTTCTGCGGAGATGGTTAATTTTTTCTGATGAATACATACACTGATGTCTTTTCGTTGCATACCGGGAGCAGTTATATACACGATGTATTCCTGAGGACCTTCGTCTATGCTGAAAAGAGAAGGTGTAGCCTTTTTGGCAGCGGTGAGTCTTTTGTTCCTGGTGTTTATATGTCGGACAAATGGTTTCATATCAGCAAGTGTTAAGAGTGTATATCAGAAAAAAAGCCCCCGTCCAGAAAGTGCAGACGGGGGCCGCCCCTTCGGGCTCATCCGGTCCATATCCACATTTTTTGCGTTTGTGCTATTGTTACACTCTATTTTCATGTACAAGGTAGCGTACCGGGGCATCCGGAAAGAATGACAGCGATTGATAAAAGAGATGACGGTGGTCAGCGGAATGTTCTGTGGGGGCCTGGAGTGAGGAATATAGATCAGTTCATTTATTTGTTTCTGCCAGTTTGAACAGTTCCAGAGATTTTGGAAACAGCAGGTTGTTTTCCAAGTGTATATGCTGATGCAAGTCCCTTTCAAATGCTTCTAATGAGGCAAAAGATAATTTATAGGTGGTACAGGCATCTTCCGGCAACATATAATTGCTGGTTAGTTCCCTGATTGCTGCCATAGCAGTACCGGCATGGTCATGTTCTTGCTCCATCATACTGATAGGAGCTTTGAGGTAAGTGGCCTGGACTGTGGGCCGGTTGCCGCCTGCCAGCAGAGCTTCCATTTCTTTGATACGGGGAAATAGTACAGCTTCTTCCTTATGCATATGCATATCCATTTCTTCCATCAGAGCTGTGAACACTTCAAATACATTCAGCATTTCCGGGTGGCGGCTGCCGTGCTTGGCTGCTATTTTCTGTAAGTACCCGGCAATGGCGGGCATTTCTTTCTTTACATACTGGTGGTGGTGGGTTACTATATAGTCTGCCAGTTGAGAAAGAGACTGTTGATTATGATCGATCACTGCTTTGGCACTGTTGTATTGCTCAGCCATATTGAGTTCAGAAAGTATTTCTGTTATATTCAAATGTTTTTCTTCGCAGGCCTGCAGGAGGCTTCGTTTTCCTTTGCAGCAAAAGTCCAGGTGATATTTTTCAAAGACGGCGGCGGCCCGGTGGTTATTCGTTACGATCTGTGCCAGGCTTTTGTCAGTAATGTCATTCATAATGTTTTTTTTAATTTATATAAAATTATCAGAGATCTTTTCTTTTAAATTTCCGTACGGCCAGCCATAGGGGCAACGCTACCCAAAGTATCATGATGCCGACAGTAAACAGTATACCAGATCCGCTCCCGAAGAAATCTTTATATAAAGCGCCGGTGTATCCCATCAATGCGCCGATGTCCATGCGCAACATAATGAAGATGCGGCCAAGATCGATCGGATTGAGGGCGGATAATACAAGGGTCAGTTTTTCCAGCGGGTAATCGCTGAAAGAAAAAAGTACCAGCAGCACTAATCCGTCATATATCAATGCAAAATAGAACCAGAGCAAGAGCGCAAAACCAATCCCTCTTGCTTTATCTCTGGCATAAACGGCGGCGAGGAAAGCTATAGAGGTAAATACCAGCGTTAACGCACCACCAGTGAAAAGGAGGGCAAAGCCGGTATCGTTGGCTGCAAAGAGAAGCACTGGTACGCCGGCGCCAATAAAGAAAGCGCTGAGTAAGGATATACTTACACCTGCAAACTCACTCAGCAATATCCGGGTGCGGCTGAGCGGTTGGGAGAGCATCAACTCGATAAACTCATATGAGTTATAATAGTGGATGGTGGTAAACACAAGACTTATCAATGGTAATACTATCAATACAATATTCAGCAAACTAAGCATGGCCTTGCTGCTGTTCTCTTCCATCTGAAACATGCTTAGTGATACGATAAAAAGAAAGAGGGTATAAGCCAGAATTATCTTGCTCCTCAGTATATCGTACAGTACATATTTGGAAAGTTTCATCATAGCTGGTTGATTATATGATCCGCTCGTCGCTTTTCTTTTGCAGCATTTTAGCAATCCATTCGCTGGTAAGTTTTTCGCCTTTCATGATGCGGGCAATAGCTTTGCCGAGCCGTACTTCGCCTGTTTCTTCCTGCAGGGCTTCTATTTCTTTTAAGAAGAGCATTTTCCCTTCCTGCATGTACATGATATGGCTGGTGAGGTCATCCAGGTCGCTCAGGATATGAGAGGTGATGAGGATCAGTTTATGCTTTTCTTTTTCTGTAATGATCTTTTCTTTGAGTATTTCAGAAGCCAGCGGATCGAGACCTGCTGTGGGTTCGTCAAGGATCAGTATGGGCGGATCAAAGAGGAAGGCAATAGCGGCGCTTACCTTTTGGCGGGTGCCACCGCTTAATGTCCGCATGGGTTTTTCAAATATCTTTTCCAATTCAAATTGTTCTATTAATGCTTTGTCTAATTTCTCCTCCTCTTTGTTTCTTATCTGCATCAGCATTTTGAATAATTGTCCAATCTTCATATTGTCGGGGTAGCGGCCGATCTGCGGCATATAGCCGATCTTTTCCCGGTAGGCAGGGTCGTTGTCTATTAGTTTGTCATCTACAAATATCTTCCCGGTATTGGGCCGCACCATTCCCAATATTAGTTTGATAAGAGTGGTCTTGCCGGAGCCATTCGGCCCGATCAGCGAGATGACCTGGCCTTTGTGAAATTCAGCATTGATGTCTTCCAATGCCTGTAATTTTTTAAATCTTTTATTGATATGTTCAATGCGGATCATAAGATTATTTGTTTCATCAGCGGTTTGTTATCCAGCAGATGTTCCGGGGTGAGGCTGGGTATTGCTTTTTCTGCTTTGTCAAGTAAGGATACGGTAAAGCTTCTGAGCAGTATCAATGTATAGGGGTTTTGCTGTACTATCATGGAGTACATACTTACAGGATGGTAGGGCACATCGCCGATACCATCCCTGTTAATATCATAGCCTTCGTATTTGTCCCAGTAATTATTGATAAATTCATTTAAGACCATGGTGCCATTGGTTCCTACATCAAAAGTGTTCCCGGTAAAATTGTTGTGATGAAAAACATTGTCATCGCAGCTGGCCTGTATTTTCAATGCCCAGCCATTTTCATCAAAGCTGTTCTTTTGTATTACTATACGGCTGCTGCCTTCCATGTGTATGCCAACCGTATTTTTATAAAAGGTGTTCAGCCGGATATCGCTGTCGGTAATATCTTTCAGCAGAATACCGTAAGACGAAGGGCCCCAGTTTTGTTCAAAGTGGTTGCCAGCCATTGTTACTTTTTTGGAATACATCACCGCCACACCGGCCCCGTTATTGCGAAACGTATTGCGGTAATAGCTGTCGTCATTAGAAAACATAAAGTGAAGGCCGTAACGGATATTCTTTTCACTCAGGTTGTCAACGATGAGAGATTTTGTTACAAATTCAAAGTAGATACCATCCCGGTGGCCCTGTATATTATTCTTTTCTATGGTGGCATTATTGGATTTCCAGAGATGGATGCCATTGCCCGTCATTTGCTCGGATAAAGGGGAGCCGATTATCCGGTTATTGCGGATAACTGCAAAAGCCGTGTTGGAAATATGAATAGCGAAGTAGGCATTCCGTACTGTATTGTTTTCAATGGTAACATTTGAGCAGTCAACCAGTTTGACAGCAGCGAAGTCGTTCATGGCCGAATAGCCGGAGTTAAGAAAAGTGATCCCGCGGATAATGATATGCCGACCGCTTATAAGCAGTATCTCGTATTTGTTTTCTCCGTCCAGTACAGGATTGTTTTGGCCTGTGATGGTGAGTGATTTGGTAAGTATGATGCTTCCTTCTTTATACATACCCGGCAACAGGATGATGCTGTCCTTATCTTTTGCCAGTTCAATTGCTTTCTTCAGGGAGCGGACAGGTTGGTTGGGCCCTACAACAATTGTTTTTCCGAAAGAGTTCAGAACAAGTAAGGAGAGTGCTATCGTTAGTAACCACCGCATTGATTATTGCAGCTTGGCAGACAATTCCTGCCAGTTAAGTACCAGGCCTTTTTTAGTTTGATTGAATTTTTCAGCCGCTTCTTTGGAAACGAATGCCGCTGCATTACTGCCCATCGGGCTGCGTACCTCGGCCGCTACTACAAAGAATGACTTCTGTACATCCAGGAAATCAATTTGTTTTTCAAAATTGATGACCACGGTTTGTTTGATATCCTTTTCTTCCAGGGTGCCGGATTTTATAAAGCGGTTCATACAGATCACATCGTCGAATTTGTACACCTTGCCTTTGCCGGTAATTATTTCACTGCCAAATTTGGGATCGATGATGCCCATTTTGCAGGTGTGGCAAATATCTGTTCCATACTTAAAGGGTTCCGGTTGTGCAGAGCAGGATGACAGGAACAGTATGGCAATAATGGCAGGAACAGCCAGTATGTTGTTCTTCGTTTTCCTGGCAGCCTTGCGCTGGTGGTACCATTCGGTAAACCATACACCAAAGGCAAGCATGGCGGCGCCTATCACCACCCATCCACCCACATCGGGGAAAGAGTAGGCATCAAAATTCAATAAACGTTTATGACCGAACAGCGGGGGTTGATAAGATAAACCCGGAACTTGTATGGGAGCGGTGGGGTCAAGATTGTGGCCATAATCATACCCCCATTTATAAAAATCATACATCGCCAATGCACCGCCGAGCACCGTGAGTCCCAGATATACAAACAGAAACTTTCTGCTGCCCGTTACAGAGACAGCCAGTCCCAAGAGCATGAAAAAACCGACCACATAAGGTAAGAACTTGAATTCGGGAAACATTTCAACAGTGATATGTTTCATTCCAATGTAGTGGTTAAGGCCATTGATCACATCCACATCACCGGATAAGCCATAGATCCAGATATTCATAGTTAACCCCTCCGGGTATTGCGGTGCAAACAGATCAATACGCCAGGCAGGGAAAAAAAATACGGCAATCAGAGCGCCGGAGGCAAAGGCTACCAATATTCTTGAAGTGACGCCGAGTTTGTTGGTCATTTTGTAGAGTTAAAAACTTCCGGGGTACTACACCCCGGAAGAAAGTGTACAATGAAAAAAGATCAACTATTTTTTTGCCGGAGGCAAAAGCACTGCATCTATTATGTGTATAATTCCGTTACTGGCGGGAACGGTGGCTATTATATTAGCGATTCCATTCACCATGATCTTGCCATCTTTTACGGATAGTGTGATGTTGTCTCCGTTTGCCATTCCGATGACCTGGCCATCTTTCATGTTCTCGGCTTTATAACCAGCCACAGCCACATGGTATTGAAGTATGTTTTGGAGGTCAGCTTTTTTGTCATCTTTCATTAATCCGTCTACAGTACCAGCCGGTAATTTATCAAAGGCTGCATTGGTTGGTGCAAATACAGTAAATGGTCCGGCATTGGAAAGAGAAGTTACCAGTTCAGCCTGCTTCAATGCGGTCACTAATGTTGTGTGATCTTTTGAACCTACGGCTACCTTCACGACATCTTTTGCAGATTCATCATCTTTTACGGCTTCCTGTCCGGCCGATAAATTTACCTGGTTGGTGGTAGTCTCGTCAGCCTTGTTTTCATTATTATTACAAGCTGCCATCATGAAAACTGTTGTGGTCAGCAGGGTCATTATTTTTTTCATAACAGGCATTTTAGCGATGATTTTGAATGATTCCAGTTCATTGTCTTTAAGCAGTGTGCTGATTGTTTTTTATTTTGTTTTTGCTGGTATTGTGTCTTTGGGTGTTGCAGCAGGTGCGGTATTTCCGGTGCTGAAAATGAGCGGAACATTGGCCCCTGCAGGACTTACCCGTATATACCCCTGCATTTCCTGGTGCAGGGCAGAGCAGAAATCTGTGCAATACATGGGATATATACCGGCTTTCTCAGGTGTCCATTTCAGGGTTTGAGTTTCTCCGGGCATGATCAGCAGTTCCGCATTATTGGCACCTTTTACGGCAAAACCATGTGGCACATCCCAGTCCTGTTCGAGATTGGTTACATGGAAATACACTGTTTCTCCGAGTTTCACACCCTCAATATTATCAGGGGTAAAATGGGAGCGGATGGATGTCATATATACATGTATCTCATTTCCTTTACGTTCCACTCTTGCATAATTATCCCCTTTAGCAGCATACAGATTTCCATTTTCTTCGATCTTGAATATTTTCTGGCTATTCTTAGTTATTAATGATGCTGGAATAGCTTCTGCGTAGTGTGGTTCGCCGATGGTGGGGAAGTCGAGCAGCAGTTTCATTTTATCACCATCAATGGAATAGAGTTGGGCACTTTGGGTAAGTTCGGGGCCGGTAGGTAAGTAGCGGTCCTTGGTAATCTTGTTATAGGCAATCACATATTTGCCATGTGGCTTGCTGGTGGGCCCGCCAGGTACGCAGAGGTGGCCAATAGAATAATAGGTTGGCACCCGGTCCAGTACTTTCAGATCTTTGATGCTCCATTTTACGATCTCAGACGATACAAAGAAGGATGTGTAAGCATTGCCTTTACCGTCAAATTCTGTGTGTAAGGGCCCAAGACCGGGCTTTTGAACTTCGCCATGTAGTACGGCTTCATATTTCAGTACGGGAATACCATCGTATTCGCCATCATAGTTTTTAGCAGCAATAGCAGCTTGAATTTTAGTAAAAGAAAAGACCGGTATAGTAGCGGCCAGTTTGCCACTACCGACAATATACTCCCCGGTGGGGTCTGTGTCACAACCATGCGGTGATTTGGGACAGGGCATAAAATAGATCATATCCGGGCAATCTTTCGGATCAAGCATAAGCACTTCATTTATAATTATGGAAGTGGCTGAATGGGTTTTGTCAGAATATTTATTATGGGCATATTTCACCTGTTTCTTGACCCCTTTTCCGGCTTTAGCATATTCTTCTGCTTTTTTCCAATTCACAGCCATAATAAAGTCTTTGTCCTTTTGTGATGCATTTACTTCCAGCAGCGTGTTTGCTTTTTCTGAGTTGTAGCAACTGAAGAAGAACCAGCCAGCGGATTTCCCTTTACCGGCACGGGCCAGGTCGAAGTTGATACCTGGGGTCAATATCTGGAAGGCGATGTTCATTTCACCACTTGTTTTATCTATGCCGATAAAGCTTACAGTCCCTTTGAAATTATCTTTATAGGTATTGATAGGCACATCAAGTTTGTCACCAATTGGTACGCTAAACCGGGTACCAGCCACCACATACTCTGAGTTTTCAGTAATGAAAGGTGAAGAGTGATTACCGGCACTGTTTGGTATTTCTATGATCTCGGCAGTACGGAACGTTTTTAGATCAATGCGGGCGATACGGGGAGTATTGTTGGCATTGCCAAAAGCCCAGCGTCCGTCATGTTCACTACCGGTAACAGACAGTGCTATATGGTGAAGGTCATCCCAGGGTACGAACCCGTGAGATGTATTCAGCATGGGTTTTGTTTCTTCGCTATATCCCCAGCCCTTTTCGGGATCAACAGAAAAAACGGGGATAACACGGAACAGGCGGCCGGAGGGGATACCATAAACAGACATCTGGCCACTAAAACCACCGGATACAAAATTGTAGAATTCATCGTATTTGCCTGGTGCGACATATACTTTGGCAGCAGCGTCGCCACTTACCGCAGACTGCGTCCCTTTTGGCCTGCAACCCTGTATCCATAACAATCCGGCTAATGCAAACAGCAGCGGAATAATTGATTTAGGATGATAATGTTTCATAAAATTTATTTAGCAGTGTTTAAAAATGTGTTAACTATCCCGTTGGCTATTTGTTGTTTCACTTATTTCACGCCGTCATTGCTGCGCATGAATTCAAGTAATTTCCTGGCTTCTTCTTTTGTAATGTTTTGGTTAGGCATCCGAACCATACATAATTCCAGCAGCTTTTGTGCTTCTGCGTCTGTTTCAAGCATCATATCCACATTGGTGATCATATTCATAATCCAAACTGGTTGTCTTTTTTGTGTTACACCTTTCCAGCCGGGTCCTACTAATTTTTCTTCAGTAAGTCGGTGGCAGGATTGACATTTCATTTCATACATACCTTTTCCGGCAGCTATCATTACATTATCAAGCGGACTGCTGAGGGTGATGTCAGTTTCTTTCAATTCCGTGCCATGTGCTTCAGGTTTGTCTTTCGCCAGTTCCTGTATATCTACAGGAGGAGGTTCCTTTTTGGCTCCTTCTTGGCACGAAAAGAATAGAAAACAACACGAAAGAAAAAGTGATGAAAGAAATACTGGATGTTTCATATTGGTGATTTTGATGATGAATTAAAAAAGACATCGATGTCTTTTAATAGTCAAATGTATTTTGGACGGTACGGAGGACACCTGACATTCATCAACAAGAATGGTGATATTAGTCACTGCTTATCTGTCACTATACGATAGCTTTGTTTTTATTTTTAAATATGTTTCTGTCAAAATCATTTGGTTATGCCTTGCGGGGAGTATTGTTTGTAGCACTTTCGGATAATCAGAACAGTAAGGTGCAGTTGAATGAGATAGCAGAAAAACTGTCTGTGCCACGGCATTTCCTGGCCAAGATCATGAAAACGATGGTGAAAGAGGAAATAGTTTCTTCTACCAAAGGGCCGTATGGGGGTTTTTCAGTCAATATAAACACCCTGCGTACTAAACTTATCGACCTTGTACGGATAACAGATGGTGTTGAGCAGTTCAATACTTGTGTATTAAGCTTACGCAAATGCAACAGCAAAAACCCCTGTCCGCTGCATACTCAGATGATGAGATTGCGGGATGATATGCTGGCTGAATTTTCTAAGAGAACTATTGGCGACCTTTTGAATAAGGAGAACCCAGATTTTATAAGGAGTATTTCTACGCTAGCTTAATGCTGGGAGGTTCTAGTCTTCGAAAAATTCATCCAGGTCTCTGCGTTCCTTCTTGGTAGGCCGGCCGATCTTGCTGGGGCGCTTGCCGGTATGGAAACTGGCAGCCTGGTATTGCAGGCGTTCTTTTTCTTCTTCGGGAGTAATGTCCATGTAGTTTTTTATGGCTTCTTCATATTTTACCCGGGTTTGCAGCAGGCCCGTTACTTTTATGCGCCAGCGTTTGCCTTCTGTGCGCACATCATATATATCACCCAGGTGAACATTCTTGCCCGGTTTTGCCTGCTCCTCCTCGTATTTTACTTTGCCACTGTTACAGGCAGTGGTGGCAAGACTCCTGGTTTTAAATAACCGGATGGCCCAGAGATATTTATCGAGACGGAGTTTTTCTTTATCAGTCATAAAAAGCGAATGGTGAATAGTAAATGGTCAATGGCCAATTCACTACTCACCATTGACCATTTACTTTTATCAGATCTCTGCAAAATATTTATGGAAATAAGGGATTGTTTCTATGCCCTTGTAATAATTCTCAATATTATATTTTTCATTCGGACTGTGCAGGTTATCGTTATCCAAACCAAAGCCCATGAAGATGATCTTGATACCCAGTTCTTTTTCCAGTATCGAGCAGATAGGAATACTGCCGCCGCCACGTACAGGTATGGGCGCTTTGCCAAACGTAGTTTCCACTGCTTTGCTCGCTGCTTTGTATCCTTTGCTGTCAATGGGCGTCATATAAGGTTCGCCACCATGATGTTCAAATGCTTTCACCGTAACGGAGGAGGGGGCAATGGATTGAAAATAATTCAACAGTATGTCTGTTAGTTTGTGTGAGGACTGGTTTGGAACCAGTCTGGCAGAGATCTTTGCCGTGGCTTTGGATGGCAAAACCGTTTTTGCACCTTCGCCCTGGTAACCACCCCAGATACCATTTATTTCAATAGTAGGGCGGATGCCTGTTCTTTCGTAAGTGGTATATCCTTTTTCACCCCAGAGATTTTTCACCCCGAGATCATCCATGTATTCTTTTTCATCATAAGGTGCTTTATTGATCAAATCTCTTTCCTCGGGGCCAGCCACTACCACATCATCATAGAAACCAGGGATGGTAATATGATTATTCTCATCATGGCAACTGGCAATCATTTTTGCCAATATGGTTATGGGGTTGGCGACAGCTCCGCCGTAAGTACCAGAGTGCAGGTCCCGGTTAGCAGCTGTTACTTCCACTTCAATATAACTGAGACCCCGTACACCGGTATCAAGTGACGGGTTTTCCATGCTCAGCATGGAACTATCACTGATGAGGATCACATCGGCTTTTAATAATTCTTTATTAGCGGCAACAAACTTGCCCAGATTGGGTGAGCCCACTTCTTCTTCTCCTTCTATCAGGAATTTGATATTAGTGGTCATACTGTCGGTCTTCACCAGTGTTTCTAATGCTTTTACATGCATATAGAACTGGCCCTTATCATCGGCAGAGCCACGGGCAAATATCTTCCCATCAATAATAGTAGGTTCAAAAGGAGGGTTGGTCCACAGTTCTAATGGTTCAGGCGGCTGCACATCATAGTGGCCATATACCAGTACGGTTGGTTTGGAAGGGTCAATGATTTTTTCTCCATATACTGCCGGGTGACCATCCGTGGCCATTACTTCGGCTTTGTCACAGCCGGCCTCCAGCAGGCTTTTCTTTACTGCATCTGCACATTTCTGCATATCGGCTTTATGTTCGCTTTTAGCACTGATAGAAGGAATGCGGAGCAGGTCAAGCATTTCATTCAAAAAACGGTCTTTGTGTTGTTCCTGGTAGTCTTTCCAAACTTGTGACATGTTAATTTGTTTTTGAGGAAAACGAAGGTAAGCGGTTTTAGGCGAACCGGATATGTTGCCGGTCAGCAAGGTAAGCCGGAGCCCCAAAAATACCCGCTGCCACGTATTGCATAAATATTATCCCTTTTTTACCTTTCAAAAAAAATACATTTTAGCCTGCCATCCGGAGATTGTATGCATCCGGTGGTTGTAATAAAATATATAATCATGCGAAACCTGGTTCTCCTCTTTTCTTTCATCGCCTTTACCCTGCAATCAGCAGCACAGCTAATTCCTTATAAAGATGATAAGGGCAAATATGGGTACAAGGATGAGAAGGGAGCCATCATCATTCCTGCCCAATACGACCTCGCCCTGCCCGAATCGGAATATTTTCTGCCGGTCAACAAAGGCTATAAGGAAGTGATGGAAAACGGCGCACCCAAAGTGATAGCCTGGGGCAAATGGGGCTTCTTGAATAGTAAAGGCCAGCAACTGATTCCCTTTAAATATGATATGGTAAAACCCGTCATCAACGGGCATTTTGTTGTCAATACCGGTGCCAAACCCTGGGGCAATGAATGGCTTACCGGGGGTAAATGGGGCAGTATTGACTTGCTGCAAAAGGCATTATTTCCCATGAAGTACGATATGATACGGGAGGCTGCCGGCGGAAAATGGCTGGTGAATACCGGAGGTAAATTTTATTTTAATGCTAATGGTGTATTACCCGAAAAAAATCAGCCTGGCAAATGGGGCATCGGTGGCAGCGAGGGTAAGGAACTGGTGAAACCCGCCTACGCCTCCCTGCAACTGGCCTGGGAAAATAACTTTATCGCCCAGGATGCCTTGTCTAAAAAATACGGACTGTTGTCGTATGAAGGCAAACTGAAGATTCCATTTGAATATGAACAGTTATCTGATTTCAGTAAAGGAGCTGCTCTCGCAAAGAAGAACGGCAAGTATGGTTTTATC
>CALSAT010000036.1:0-15480 GCA_943372905.1 Bacteroides fragilis
AGATCAGCACTTTTTGAAAACCATGCTCAGAACAATTCTTTAACATAAAAACTTTCTGTCCTTCAAAAACTATCTTAGCATCTACCCTTTTGAGGCAAACAGGGCACAAACTGATCGTAAAATCGTAATAGGTATATGGTCTTTCTGGCATGGTTTAATTATGTAAATATAGTTCGTGGACTTAGTATGTTAGGCAAATACCATACAAACCCCAAAACACAGGTAATCTGTATGGCTGACAAGCCCGGCCAATAATTATAGTGCGGTTTCATGAACTCAACAAAAAAACGGAATATGATATAGCTGATCATGAATAATTTAAACAAACCACCGTTTGCAATACTTATCTTGGTCGTTAATTTCTTTAATAAGATCCATAATAAAACAATATATGCGATTTCATACAAGGCTACCGGGTGTCGCTTCATACCATCCCCAAGATCCATTCCCAGAATTGAGCCGGTAGGTAAGCCATAGGTTTCTTCATAAGTACCCATGCTAAAACAACCAATTCGCCCAATGATCAAAGCCAACAGTATCGGATACACAAAGAGGTCACCACTTGCCTTCTTTTCCCCAATAATCTTCTTGATGATCTCTACTCCCAGCAAGCCGCCCAGTAAACCACCCAAAACTGTTTTATTCATATAAAAATGAAGTAACAGGTTAGCAGCATTTTTCATTTGCTCAGGATTTTCAAACCCACCTATTAAACGACTGCCCAATAATGAACCGAAGATGGCGCCGATTATGATCCATACCCGACGCTCGGTCTCTACAATATCTCCTTTGTTCTTTTTTAAATATAAGAAGTAACGGAAGCCGGTAAAGAAGGCAAGTGGTTCAAGAATACTATGCAGAAGTATCTCTGCATTGCCTATTTCAATCTTCCAGGGGAAATTCATCCCCCAAAATACAATGCTCTTTTGAAAACACCGTAAATTCGCTTGGCAAGAAAAAAAGTAATATGCCCAGACCCCTGAGAGTATTGGTTGCCAAAGTTGGACTGGATGGCCACGATCGTGGTGCGAAAGTCATAGCCACCGCTTTGCGGGATGCCGGGATGGAAGTTATTTATACCGGCCTGCGCCAAACCCCCGAAATGGTGGTGAATGCCGCCCTCCAGGAAGATGTGGATGCCATCGGCATCAGCATTCTCTCCGGTGCCCATAATACGGTCTTCCCCAAAGTGATCGCCCTGATGAAAGAAAAAGGCATGGATGATGTACTGCTTACCGGCGGTGGCATCATTCCGGAAGATGATATGCAGCACCTGCAGGAACTGGGCGTGGGGAAATTATTTGCTCCCGGCACACCAACTTCTGCTATCAGTGAGTATATTACAGCATGGGTGAAAGAACACCGCAGTTTCTGATGGCTCACCTGCAATAACGATTGCTTCCAATAATTTTATTTTTTATAACCACGGTTGTAACAGGGTTTGTTATAACACATTTCGTAAATTCATTTACGTATGGAAGAACGCTCCTTATTGGCCAACTATCACGAACAACCCCGTGTATGGGATGAAATGTTTGCCGCAGGCGGCATACGCTCCACCTACCAGCATTTTGTGACCGCCATTCAAAACCTGTCGGCCGATGAAATGACGCATAAAGATGAACTGGCGAAAAAGCTTTTCATGAGCCAGGGCATCACCTTTACTGTATATAGCAGCGGCGAAGGCATAGAAAAGATCTTTCCATTCGATATCATTCCCCGCATACTGGAAGCAGCCGAATGGAAACATATAGAAGCCGGCATCAAACAACGGCTGAAAGCCCTGAATATCTTCCTGAAAGACATTTACAACCAGCAGTTCATCATCCGGGATGGAATCGTACCGGCAAAGCTGATCTACTCCTGTCCCAATTTTGTGCGGCAAATGGTAAATGTGAATGTGCCTTTTGATATTTACACACATATTTCGGGCATTGATCTTATCCGTGATTATGACGGTACTTATTATGTACTGGAAGATAACCTCCGTACGCCTTCGGGTGTTTCATATATGCTCGAAAACCGCAGTATCACTTACCGTATCTTCCCCGATCTGTTACCAAAGAATAATGTGCGGTCGGTAAAAGATTATCCTGATCTCTTACTAAAGAACCTTGTAGCACTGGCCAATCGTCAGAAAAGTGACCCTACAGTTGTTTTGTTAACTCCCGGCATTTACAACTCCGCTTATTTTGAGCATACCACACTGGCACGGCTGATGGGTATTGAACTGGTAGAAGGAAGCGACCTGGTGGTCGATAATCACAAGGTCTATATGAAAACAACTACCGGGCTGAAGCAGGTGGATGTCATTTACCGGAGAGTAGATGATGATTTTATTGACCCGCTGGTGTTTCGTCCGGATAGTATGCTGGGTGTACCCGGTATCTACGGTGCCTACCGTACCGGCCATGTGGCCATAGTAAATGCGATGGGAAATGGGGTGGCTGATGACAAAGCGGTGTACTCCTATGTGCCCGATATGATAAAGTACTATCTGAATGAAGAGCCTATTCTAAAGAATGTACCTACCTATCAATTGGCCCATACAGAGAACCGGAAACTGGTATTTGAAAAAATGGACCAGATGGTAATAAAGAAAACGAATGAATCCGGCGGCTATGGTATGCTGATTGGCAGTGCAGCCACGGAGCAGCAGATGGAAGAATTTAAAGAGGCGATTGAAGAAGATCCCAGGAGCTTTATTGCGCAACCCATAATCAGCCTGTCATCAGCTCCCTGTTACATAAATGGAGTGCTGCAACCAAGGCGGGTGGATCTGCGGCCTTATGCGCTGTACGGCCCTGATGGAATTGATATTGTGCCCGGCGGGCTGACAAGAGTGGCATTGAAAGAAGGTTCGCTGGTGGTGAATTCTTCCCAGGGAGGAGGAAGTAAGGATACATGGGTACTGGGATAGTTCCGGGTTTCGAGTCGTGAGTTTTGAGTTAAACCCCAAAGAGTTAAGTGAACTTCGATATCGCAGTCTCACAACTAGCAACTCACAGCTCACAACTAAAGCAAAAATTAAACCTAATTATAAACACACGATGCTAAGTAGAGTTGCTGATTCGGTATTTTGGCTGGCCCGTTATATGGAACGGACCAATGGAATGTTGCGCATTCTGCGTACCAACTATATTTCTTCTCAGGATGAAGTAAAAGATTTTAGCTGGCAAACCTTACTGCGCAATAATAGTGACGCCACACCGGAAGAACTGGCCACAATCGGCAATAATTCTATAAAAGTACTGGAGCATTTACTGCTCGATAAAAATAACAGTGCTTCCGTTTTCAACAATATTACCCGTGCCCGGGAAAATGCAAGGGCGGTGCAGGATCATATCACCAAAGAAGTATGGCAATGCCTGAATGATTATTACCACCTGATCAGGGATAAACAAATTCATTTCCAGGTGAAACAGGGCGACCCGGTAACAGCGCTGGATTCATTGGTACACCAGGGCATGCTGTACCATGGCATTGTGGACGTAACGATGGCAAGAGGTGAAGGCTTCAATTATTTAAACATCGGGAAGTTTTTAGAACGGGGCATTTTGTCTACCGACATGCTGAACATTAAACTGACAGAGCTGAATTATAATTTGCACCAGCCGGTAGAAGTACCCGCATTGCGCTACCTGTTATATTCATTATCAGGCTATGAATTATATTTAAAAACACACCGGGGAAACTTCCAGGCCGATCATGTGCTGCAGCAGGTAATTTACAATGACAGCTTTCCCCATTCAGTGTCGTACTGCTTGAAACAGTTGTTCCGGTATTTTGAACGGCTGGAAACGGAAAGTCTGCCGGAAAGCTATAAACAACTGGAATTTTTGATCGGCCGCTCTATGAATAGTGTAAAATACAGCAACATCAACCTGGCAGACAGTGAAGGGCTGCGGAGGTTTTTACAACATACCCGGCAGGAGCTTTTTGGAATAGCGGCTGCCTTCAATCAATATTATTTTGGCAATTCCTGAATTGCCGCAACTTTGCACCCATGCCTAAGTACCGTATCAAACATATCACCCGCTACACATACCCCTCCCCTGTTATTGACAGCGCCAACCAGGTAATGCTCTTTCCCCTGGATGATGAACGGCAGGAAGTAAAAAAACATGATCTCCTTATTACCCACCAGCCTTCTGTAGAATTATTTACCGATTATTTCGGAAATAAAGTGGGCATTTTCTCTGTCATCAAACCACACAGGGAGCTGACTATTGAATCTATCATTGAAGTGATCATCCAGGAAGCACAATTACCCGGCACTGACACTGCTTCAGAAACACAGTGGGACAATCTGAATACGATCAGAGAGCAGTTCCCTTACATGGATTTTATGTTGCTCGAAAACTCTGACTCCTATGATGAAATAGCCGCAGTGGTAAGATCGCTGATGAATGAGACCATCACTCCTTTTGCTATAGCCGGGCAGATGTCAGCATTTGTCTATGATAATTTTGAATACAAAAAAGGAATTACCAGTGTGGAAACCCAGGTAGATGAGATTTGGAAATTAAAAGCAGGCGTCTGCCAGGACTTTGCCCATATACTGCTGGTTATGCTGCGCATTGTTGGTATTCCGGCCCGCTATGTAAGTGGCTATATCTGTCCTAAGAATCATGAACTCCGCGGCGAAGGCGCTACTCATGCCTGGGTGGAAGCCTATATCCCTTTTCATGGTTGGCTGGGTTTTGACCCGACCAATAATTGCATAGCCAGCGATCGCCATGTACGGCTGGCTGTCGGCAGAAGCTTTACCGATTGCACACCGGTGAAAGGAACCTATAAAGGCTCATCCGAGCATACACTGGAAGTTTCTGTTACTATTGAAAATGGCTCTCCCAAAAATGAGAACTTTGTGGAGCCACCTGTATTCTCCTACCATGTGCACAATCCGGGGGTACCTGATAATTCATACCGCCGGTTTATGGAGATGCAGCAGCAGCAATAATTGATTGTTGCTATCTTCGGTTTCCAAAAAACAACGTATGAGCTATCAAACCTTGCTTACCTTATTGGAAAACGGCATCCTGACCGTCGTTATTAACCGTCCTGATAAATTAAACGCTTTAAGTAAAGACGTTTTTACTGATCTGAATAGTGTGCTTGACGATATCAATAGCAATCCTGCCATCAAATCAGTTATCATTACCGGTGCTGGATCCAAAGCCTTTGTAGCCGGTGCTGATATAACAGAATTCGGCGGCTTGAATAAAACAGAGGCTATGGCCCTGGCCAAAAGAGGACAAGATACTTTTACCCGCATCGAAAACTCTTCCAAACCGATCGTGGCAGCTGTCAATGGCTTTGCCCTTGGTGGCGGATGTGAGTTGGCGATGAGTTGTCATTTCCGGGTAGCAGCAGAAAATGCAAAGTTTGGCCAGCCCGAAGTAAATCTTGGTTTGATACCCGGCTATGGCGGCACACAACGCCTGGTGCAGTTGATCGGCAAAGGAAAAGCCATGGAGCTTTTAATGTCGGCCCATATGATCGATGCGAATGAAGCAAAGCAACTGGGTTTGGTGAATTATGTTACCACCGCTGACACATTATTGGAGCATACTAAAAAAATTCTTGAAATAATTAATTCAAAAGCCCCGCTGGCTGTTGCCGGCTGTATCAAAGCAGCTAATGCCGTGTATGATGAAACAAAAGATGGGTATGCGGTGGAAATAGAAGAATTTGGCAATGCCTTCGCCACTGATGATATGAAAGAAGGCACCACTGCTTTCCTTGAAAAGAGAAAAGCCAATTTTAGCGGTAAATGAGATCACTTAAATAATTCATCAGGAAACACCCGAACTACTTTTACAAACCGGCTTGCATAATAATTGCCAAAAGGAGTGATGACCACTCCTTTTGCTTTTCCGGAGGTGGAGTGAATAAAATACAGCGTATCACTCTTTACACTTTCCACAATACCCATATGCCCAACGATCCTTGTCGCACTGTCTGTCCCTGTAAACAGGATCAGGTCACCCGGCCGTGAATTTCCAAAAGATATCTCTTTACCATAATTGGTGAAGTCAACCGAAGAACGGGGTACCGTTATGTTAAAATGACTGAACACATAAGTGATAAAGCCGGAGCAATCAAACCCCTTAAGAGGGTCGGTGGAAGCATACAGGTATGGAATACCGATCAGCGTTTGGGCAAAAGCTACCAGTGAGTCCGGATGAACTGACTGGCTGGTTGTTTCCACAGCGATTGGATTGTGAGATAACGTATCCTCTGTCATAGGTATATTAGTGGCAGAATCTATAAGAACTACCTTAGGGCTGCTTTTTGACCCATCCCTGCAACTGACAAAGGCCAGGCTGAAAATGACTGAAAAGAAAAGATAGTTGGTTAATAAAGTATTCCTCATGAAGTTTAGTCCTCCACCAGCTTATCATCGATGAGGTAGGCAGCCACTCCGCTGATATTATCATTGCCCTGCGCATCTTCCAGGTACACCCTGAAAGAAGTAATCGTCATCACAGGAAAAGTAAGAATCCTTTTTCTCCCCACACTGGTACCCTGTATTTCACCAATTGCTTTATCACCGTTGTACAGCACCACACTAAAACGACGAATTGTTTGTCCGAGATGTATCGCTTCTCTCAGCACAATACAGTTCACTTTTTGTGCTTTGGGCAACTCAACAATAAAATTTTGCAGGTTGATACCATAGTAGGCTGATGTGGTATCAAATCCCCGGAGCACAAGCGGCTTGTTCCGAAGGTCCCGCTGGCTGAACTGGTAATAGCTATTCGCCTCCTTCAGCAGATTATTACCAAAGCTTTCTTCCCGCAATTTTTTAAACCCGATCAGTGCGGCAGAATCATTTTCATGTATCAGGCCCCGCCTGTCTGGTGGTACATTTAATAATAAATTAGCCCCTCTGCCCACCGATTTCAGGTACAGATCAAATAAGATAGCTGCATCCTTTACCTTGTCATTTTCATTTGCGTGATAAAACCATCCTGGCCGGATACTCACATCACATTCAGCCGGTATCCAATGTTTACCATAAAAGTTACCATGGTTCAATGTATCGGTTGGCGGGGCGCCTATGCCTCTTTTATACCCAGCCGTATCTAAAAAATTCCAGTTCGGATCACCTGCAATCCCTTTTTCATTTCCCACCCAGCGAATGTCCGGACCAATATCACTGAAAATGACCGTACGGGGTGAGTATTGCCGCACCACATTCTCATATCTTCTCCAGTCGTACACTTGTTTCTTTCCATTGGGGCCTTCCCCATTAGCCCCATCCCACCATAATTCCCAGACGGGGCTATAGTTCAGGAAAATTTCCTTCAGCATATTTACAAATACGTCATTATACTTGTCCGTTCCATAGTCGGGATGATTTCTATCCCAGGGAGAAATATAAACGCCGAATTTCAAACCACTTTCTTTGCAAGCAGTTGAGAGTTCTCTTAGTACATCCCCTTTACCTTCTTTCCATTTACTTTCCCGAACAGTATGGTTGGAATAATTACTGGGCCACAGGCAAAATCCGTCATGGTGCTTGGCCGTAATAATGATCCCTTTTGCTCCGGCTTGTTTGGCAATACGGCACCATTGCCGGCAATCCAGTGCCTCCGGATCAAAAACAGCAGTGGATTCATTGCCTTCGCCCCATTCTTTATCGGTAAAAGTATTAGGCCCAAAATGCACAAACAGGTAATACTCTGTTTCATGCCAGGCCAGTTGTGCTTTGGTGGGCACCAGGTTTCTTTGTTGCCCTTTGCAACAGGCACCTATAAACAGAAAGATCAAAAGGAAGGTTCGGTTCATATGGGCAATTTACAAATGGGAACTGAAGGTAAAAAGTAAAAGAAATAAAGGATAAAGCCGGTTGAGGCATTTACTGTTTGGCCTACCTTTGCCCCGCTAAAACAATTCGCCAGCAGTTAAAATAAAATACACCATGGAATACCGCATAGAAAAAGACACAATGGGTGAGGTAAAGGTGCCCGCCAATGCCTACTACGGTGCACAGACACAACGCAGTATCGATAATTTTAAAATTGCCCAGGATATTAACAGGATGCCTAAAGAGATCATTGAGGCTTTTGCATACCTGAAAAAGGCCGCCGCCATCACTAACCAGGAAGCCGGCGTATTGCCAAAAAATAAAGCCGTACTGATCGGTAAAGTCTGTGATGAAATACTAAAAGGCCAATTGAACGATTATTTCCCATTAGTTGTATGGCAAACAGGAAGCGGTACGCAAAGCAATATGAATGTAAATGAAGTGGTTGCTTACCGCGGCCATGTGCTGAAAGGTGGCAGCCTTGCTGATAAAGAAAAATTCCTTCACCCCAATGATGATGTAAATAAATCACAATCCTCCAACGACACCTTCCCTACTGCGATGCACATTGCAGCATACAAAATACTGGTGGAAACCACCATTCCCGGAATAAAAAAGCTGAGGGACACACTGGCTAAAAAGAGCAAGCAATACATGAAGGTGGTAAAGATCGGTCGTACTCACTTTATGGATGCCACACCGCTAACTGTTGGGCAGGAATTCAGCGGCTACGTTTCACAGCTCGATCATGGAATGAAGGCGATCAAAAATTCCCTGGCTCATTTAAGCGAACTGGCATTGGGTGGCACTGCTGTTGGCACTGGCATCAACACGCCTCCGGATTATGCAAAGAATGTAGCAAAACATATTGCCCGGCTTACCGGTCATCCGTTCATTACTGCTGCCAATAAGTTTGAAGCCCTGGCTGCACATGATGCTATCGTGGAAGCACACGGCGCACTGAAAACAGTAGCCGTAAGCCTGATGAAGATCGCTAACGATATCCGGATGCTGTCCAGTGGTCCAAGGAGCGGTATTGGTGAAATATTTATTCCTGATAATGAACCGGGATCATCCATCATGCCGGGAAAAGTAAATCCCACACAATGTGAAGCACTGACAATGATCGCTGCCCAGGTAATGGGCAATGATGTAGCAATCAGTATTGGCGGCTCTAATGGTCATTTTGAGCTGAACGTTTTTAAACCGGTAATGATCTACAATTTCCTTCACAGTGCAAGGTTAATAGGTGATGGCTGCGTTTCATTCAACGATAAATGTGCTGTGGGATTAAAGCCAATAGAAGCCAATATTAAAAAACATGTGGACAACAGCCTCATGCTGGTTACCTCGCTAAATACCAAGATTGGATATTATAAAGCTGCTGAGATCGCACAAAAAGCACATAAAGAAGGAACTACACTGAAAGAAATGGCGGTGAAACTTGGTTATGTAACACCAGAGGAATTTGATGCCTGGGTGGTACCCGCCAAAATGGTGGGCAAGCTTTAAGAGCCTTTCGCCGTAAAATCACTATTGCTGAAAAGGAAGAAATACGTTTTCTTCCTTTTTTTTATCTGTAATGCTTGCAGGTAAGCAGCTTTGTGAACTATCTTCATTATGACTGATCCAACCCTATTAATAACTAAAAACCCATTCCATGAAAAGTAATGCCACAACCTCTCTTTACTTTTCCCACCATTCCACCGAAAAGAAAGAAAGTAAACAGGAGCAAACTAATTTATCTCCCTATTTAAAAGCAATTCTGTCAGGTGCCACCCGGTTAATCAATTCCGGAAGGTCCTTATCGATAGTAAATCCTGACAGGGAAGCAGCGATCAGGTATATTAAAGAAAGTGCCCTGATGAGAAAATAAAATACCGTAAAGTATTATTCAATTCGGAATAACCACTTAAACACTCCAAAAAACAAACCCCCGAAAAGGGGGTTTTTTATTTCAGAGGGCCAGCGCTAAAATTTATTGCTTGATCAGTTTCTCTATTTGTACTTCCTGCCCATTTCCATTAAGCAGCTTCATCATGTAGACGCCCGGAATAAGCCCGGCAATATCTACCTGGAATTCATTGCGGAAACTTGTTACCTCTTTTAACAATACACCGGCCAGATTAAATATTTGCACCCGCAATGGTTTTCGGAATTCTCTTTTCCCTTGTATTGTCACCAGGTCACCAGCGGGATTGGGATATATTCTTACCAGATCATTTACTTTTCTTGGCTTTACTGTATTCTCGTCTATTGCCAGCAGGGTACCCTGGTAGGTGTACTTCATAATAGTTCCCGGGTTGTCAAGCACCGTGGTAAACCCGGAGCTTGGCCCTGAAGTAGCACCTGAATTATCTGTTATCACATAAAACTCTGAACCAGTGGGGTTCACTGCAATATCCCTGAAACGGTTATTAGTGTTCCAATATTCAATTTCACTTCCGGGAATAGTAAGGCCATCTGCACTTAATTTATAACGCAATACACTCCCCCTTTTCAGACTGGTGATCAATAATGAATTGGCCCAACCGGGTATGCCGCCGGTTGTCGTCGTGTATATATCAAGGCTTGAAGGGCCGGTAGTAGGCCAGCAGATGAAGTAATTCCCTGCACAGGCAGGGTCCTGAAAATTATATCCATTGGCAACTGTATAAATTGTTTTCAGTGGCGGTGTGAAATCAGGATGGCTGTAAGAGCTTTCCTGGTATTGTGGTACCGATGCAGGAAAAGTGTAGTCGCTGAAACTAAGCGACCCGCAAGGAGTGGGTGAAGAAGACCCCCATTCACCATACACATAGGCCTGGTTATCATTAAACCCTGCCACCCGTGGCCACCCATAATTTTTTCCTGCTGCTATCAGATTGATCTCATCATCTGTCTTTGGACCATGTTCATCGGCATACAGCTTGCCGTCCGGACCAAATACAATTCCCTGTGGATTACGATGGCCATAAGAATAGATATGACTTCTGGCTGCTGCCTGCGGCCCACCCCCGTCCGGATCTATCAATGGATTATCAGAAGGAATAGTTCCATCCAGGTTCATCCGTAATATCTTTCCCTGGTATTTTGTATAATCATTGGCGGTTACTTCGGCTGTAGTCGGCAGGTCAAGTGCACGGACCAAATTGCACATATTGCCAAATTGGTTATTCCCCTGGTCTCCAATAGTATAATACAACTTTGAATCCGGCCCTATTTTTAAGCGGCCCGAATTATGATCATTACTTCCCTGCAAGCCTGCAATAAGGTCCAATGCGGAAGCAGGATTCAATACCCATGTTGTACCGATAGTATAAGTGTACCTGGTGATCTTCGTGCGGCGTTGAACACCGGCTGTAGGGTCGTTATCATAAGTATAAGCCAGGTACACATAATCCTGATTAGTACCTAACCCAAAATTGGGATGCAATGCCAGTCCCATTAATCCATCCTGGCCACCTGTCTGATAAACAATGGCTGACAGGTTCAATACCGTTCTTCGTCCGCCATTCACCGGACTCACCACCGCTACCCTTTTACCTACTCTTTCTGTTACCCATAAGGAGTCATTGGCGCCATAGGTTATTTCATACGGAAAATTAAAAGTAAGGCTGGGAACAAGCTGGGACGTGGAAAAAGGTTCTCCCTGCGCATTCACGATGTTAAAGGCTAATAATAGCACAAACAGGCACGATGGGGCAAGCCCTTTTACTGGTTTTTTCATACATGGATTTGACATTAAAATTAATACCCGGAAAAACAATTGTCAATAGTGATTTTCCCCGTAAAAGATACCGGGGTTTTCCTGTATCTATTAAGAGCAAACTCCTATTGCCTTAGGATATTAATTAATCTATTTTTATATCGGAAAGTCTGAATTGTGAATCTGAAAATCCTATCTATGAAAAAACTTTTACCCGGGCTGAGGATCATACGCTTTTTATTCGTTACCATGTTTTGCTCATTTTTTTGCTTTACAGCAATTGCACAACCGGCTAACAATAATTGCGCAAATGCTGTACTGCTAACTTCCAACACCAATTGCGTGAACACCGCAGGTACGGTTCAAAACGCCACCAATTCAGGTATACCGGTTGCCCCCTGTACAGGCATAGCAGATGATGATGTATGGTACAGGTTTGTTACCACTTCCACGGACCATACTATTACGCTGAGCAATATCGGAGCTAACCTTAATACATCCGGCCCAAGAATGCAATTATTCTCAGGTACCTGTGCCGGACTTACATCAGTGGCATGTGGTACTACTTCCATAGCAGTAACAACGCTTGCCCGGAATACCACTTACTATATCAGGGTATATTCAAACGGAGGCGCAGTGCTTACGAGTAATGCAGGATTCAATATATGCGTTACACATCCGGCCATACCAACTCCCCAAATTGACCTCGGAAAAAGTTATATCAATACCAGCAAGCCGACCGGCGGCACTGTTGAAACTAATGATATACTTCAGATCAGGGCTTCTGTCGTGGTACGATCAGGTTCTTTCGACAGTTGCCGTTTTACTGATGTCATCCCGGCCGGTACTACTTATGTTCCCGGTTCCCTCAGCATCATAACTAATGAAGGAAAGATCTATAAATCTTTTACTGATGCACAGTTTGATGCAAGCAATGACGAGGGCTGGATCAGCGGTTCAAATATCACTATCAATATGGGCTATCGTTCGGTGGACCAGCCTGCTACTGTTTTCCGCAGGGGGCGTATCAGGAATAACAATGGACATAAACCCTCTTTTTACGGAGGCACCTGTATCATGGTGGCATCTTACAGAGTACAGGTAACGGCTGCCACTAATACCACGATTAATCTTGGCGGCGGCAACGTAACTTATACCACTACGCCGCCAGCCATTAACACATTCACCTTCCCTTCAAGAATAGTATCGGTTTATAACAACTATGGTATCTGTGCCAATTCAATTGGTGTAAACTCTTTAGGAACAGAATTTAACGGAACCTTTGGCAGTGGTAATCCAAGAAACCGGGGTACCTCCGGCAACGTACCCGTCGGATACACATTTGCCAATTTTACCTGCGGCTCTCCGCAAGATTATTTTTATGGCATTGCTAATAATACAAGTGGTGGTGTATATTCCACCTCCAATGCATGGCCAAAGCCCGACGGTGCCTGCGGCGGCTCGCCCACCACACACCGGGTCTTCACTCTTTGGGATATCATAGGCGATCATACCGGGGCAGTTTCGCCCACAGCCGGTAACCCGGCTACTGACACCACCGGCGGCCGAACTGGCGGCTACATGTTAGTAATAAACGCTGCGTACCGTATCGATTCAGCTTTTCAGCATACCATCACCGGGCTATGTGCCAATACCTACTACGAGATCTCCTGCTGGATGCGAAATATATGTTCCAAATGCGGTTGCGACTCCAATGGCGTTGGAGCAACCGGAGGCGGCTATATTCCAAGTGCACTGGCGGATTCATCCGGTGTTCGGCCCAACCTGGCTATGGCGCTGGATGGAGTGGACTACTATACTACCGGAGATCTGGCCTACAACGGTCAATGGGTAAAAAAAGGATTTACTTTTTTGACAGGTCCTGCACAAACAAGTTTTACCATGCGTTTCTACAATAATTCGCCTGGCGGAGGAGGCAATGACTGGGCACTGGATGATATAACCGTGGCCACCTGTTCTCCCAATATGCAATACTCCATCCCGGTAAACCCGATTGTTTGCGACAGTAATACTATCACCATACGGGATACCGTCCGCTCGTTCTTTAATAACTATGTTTATTATAAATGGCAGCGAAGCACTGACGGCGGTGGCTCCTGGAATGATGTGACCGGCCCATTAGGACCGGCTGTTCCATACTGGAATGGCAGTGCATGGGAATATGTAAGCTCTTATACCCTGCCTCCATCCGCTACGCAATTATCAAATAATGGTGACCAGTACAGGCTGGTGGTAGCCACTACTGCGGCAAACTTATCGTTGTCCACCTGCCGGTTTACAGAACCCACTTCTATTACTGTGAGTGTGATAGATTGCGGCAATGTGCTTGGTGTTGATCTTTTTTCCTTTACCGGTAAGTTGGTAAATGAACGGGCTGCACTAAAATGGATAACAACCGGGGAAGATGAACCGATATTCTTTGATGTATTAAAGAGCAATGATGGAATCAGTTTTTCTCTAATCGCCACAGTAAATAGTTATAACGATTATGTTTCTGAACAGAGTGTTTATTCATTCACAGACCCGGCATTAATCACAGGTAAGATCTTCTACAGGATCAGGATCAGGAATAACACAGGGGAAACCGAGTATTCAAGGATCGTACGGCTTTCCTTATCAGGAAATACCTTTGCCTTTCTTTCTGTCATTAATCCGTTCAGTACATCACTGGAGTTTGATGTATCATGCGATATAAACACAAAAGCAGATGTTGAACTGATAGACGCGACAGGGAAGACTGTAAAACGAAAAACCGTTGACCTCGTTACCGGTACTAACAGTCTGCTGCTTGAAGAAACAGGGGTACTTGGCGCAGGAGTATATTTTCTGCGGGTACATGCAGCAGGACAAGTGATACAAAAAAGAGTAATCAAACAAACAAAGTAACCCGTATACAATATTGAGCCGACAGGTCCGCCGCAAGATCAGACCAGGATGATGCTCTTTTGGGAGAGATATCTTTTATGATACCTGCATCTTATCACTTATTTCGGTGCTGGTTTCTACAGTAGAATGTGTCTCAGCCTTTACATTCCTTTTAAAAAGCCTTTTCTGAAACAGTAACAGGGTAATAACGCCTGTAGAAATAGACGCATCTGCTATATTGAAGATCGGGCTGAAGAATTCAAATTTATCATTCCCGACAAATGGAAACCAGGAGGGAAATTGTCCTTTGAACATAGGGAAGTATAACATATCCACCACACTGCCGTGCAGAAAGGATGAATAGCCGCTGGAAGAAAATTCTGCAATGCCAGAATAAGAAACATAATCACCATTCATACCAATAGTGGGGTCAAAATGTAGTCCTTTGTCAAAGATCATCCCGTAAAACATACTGTCTATCAGGTTGCCCAATGCACCCGCATAGATCAGCGCTGCACAAATAATAAACCCGCGGCTGTATTGCTGTTTTACTAAACGACCAATATACCAGGTACCAAAGATCACTGCTGCCAGTCGAAACAGTGTGAGGATCATTTTGCCTGTTTCATTGCCAAATTTCCAGCCCCAGGCCATGCCGGGGTTTTCAATGAAATGCAGACGAAACCATGATAAGCCTGTTATTTCAGTATCACCGGTAGCATAATTGGTCTTGATCCAGATCTTTAAAGCCTGGTCCACCAAAATAACAGCCGCTATGATCAGCACGGCATACTTAAGTTTCAATGTCTTCATAATAATTGGCAAATATACAGGTTTGGCCCCGGAGCTTTTTAGCCAGCCTGTTAAAAGTTAGTCTTGAAAATACACCCTTTTTACCCGTTGTGAGATACCGGTCATGATCTCGTAAGGTATTGTTGTGGCCCAATCAGCTACCTGCTCCACCCTCAGTTCCTTTCCAAACAACACCACTTCATCCCCTTCTTGCACTGGCACCCCCGTTACATCGACCATAAACATATCCATACAAACGGTGCCGATAACAGGTACAAAGTGCCCGTTTATAAACACC
>CALSAT010000037.1:0-15088 GCA_943372905.1 Bacteroides fragilis
TGCCAGCCGGGAAATTGCCAAAGGTGAAGTAATATTTAAAGGAGAGGGAAGGGCCCAGCGCATCATCACCAAAAGATTTGTTGAAAAGAACTGGAATGAAGAGGAGAAACTTCATTTCCGGCGCTATGCCTACCCTGTAAGCGAAGAGCTGTTTTTACTATGGGATGACGATCCTTCTGAATGGGCACCGCAAAACCATAGCTGCGAGGCCAACACTGCTTTTGACGGATTAAATGTGCTGGCTTTAAAATATATACACAAAGGAGAAGAGCTAACGCTTGACTATGCTCATTTTCTTGATGAGAACATGGAACCGTTTCAATGCCAGTGTGGAAGTGCTTCCTGTCGCGGGCTTATTTCTGGCCCGATTGCAAATTCTCTCACCGTCAGGGAGCAAACAATAAAGCAAGAGGCCTGATGGCCCCTTGCAGTAAAAATATTAATTTAGTCCTTTTACTATTTGCCTGCTTCCTTCTTCCAGCGCCTTTTTAGCAGCGTCATCTATTTTTCCTTCATACTTTCCGCTTAGTTTTGGTTGCATTTTGAGAGAGCCATCTGAAAGATTAATCAAGGTAAGGCTGATGTCCATATTAAAGGAAGAAGCAGCGTTGGGGTCTGTATTTTTAATTGCCTTCAGCAATCCCCCGACTTTGCTTCCTTGTTTTATCTTCACAAAATCGCTGGTGAGTGCGTAGTCGCAGTTAAGTTTTTTAGCCTGTTCTTCTGAATTTACGGCAACCGCTTCGATATTGCTAACAGAAAGACTATTTGCAAGATGCTGTTGCAACTCGGAAAGCTGGAGTCCCTCGCCCTTTGGTTCATAAACACCTATGCGGATCTTGCCAGGAGTTTTTTCTTCGGTAATAACCGTCTTTACTTGTCCCAGCCCTTCGTTTTTTGCCTGGCGCATCATTTCGCCCATATCAAATTTTTCCTGCAACTCATCTTCGCTTGCGGCCAGTTTGTAACCGGGTGGTATTTCAAATAACATCGAGTCGAGCTTTGCAGCTGAAAACTCAAGTGTTTCCAGGTTAGTTTGGAATTCACTTACCTGGGCGCCTTTACCTCCCATGATAATGGTAGTGGTTTCTATTAAGGCAAAACCAAGTTTTCCTTTTCCGCTGCGCCGGGTAACGAACCGGTCCTGGCACTCTGGTTTTGGGCGGTCGTTT
Source organism: Bacteroides fragilis (assembly GCA_943372905.1). Classification (GTDB taxonomy): domain Bacteria; phylum Bacteroidota; class Bacteroidia; order Chitinophagales; family Chitinophagaceae; genus JJ008. The sequence continues at coordinate 1,173 of CALSAT010000037.1, forward strand.
GGATCCATCGACATTTTACCCGGACGGTACCGTACGGGGCAGTTGAACTGTGGTAGGTCAATATACCAGCCATCAGTTTTTATAATAATGCTATCCTTCATGGAGCAAGCGTCCGGTGAAGGTTTCATTTTTTGTGAGGTCCATACATGGCGGGCGGTGAAGCCATGCATTTTCTTGCGTTCACCAGTATCCGTAATATTATACCACATGGTAATCACACCTCCTTTTTGAGGGGTGGTTTTTGACGGAGTCACTGGCTTTGTTTTCACAGTCGGCTTTACATCTTCATCGATCACTTCTTCTGTTTCTTTGGAGAAGGGCTCAATGAAATAGAGCTTTTTCTTATCATTTATTTTTATGGTTCGCTGAAGGTCACATTGTTCAATGGTTATGGGCGGTGCGGGCATTCCCATCATGGAGCCGGCCTCCGTTCTTTTACGCATACCTTTTACGTAGATGGTTGATTCTGTCTTCATTCCCATGACACTGGTGGTCTGGCGAAGCTTGTATTGTTGCTGCGCATGGCTCCTTGTGAAAAAAGAAAACGACATTACCACAATCGCTGTGAAGAAGAAAAGATGCTTTTTCATTATGGTTTGTTTGGTATCGTAAAGGTAGAATTTTCAGCTACCCGGAAATATGACTTTTGTGGGATAAGTGGCTACCTCCCCATAAACACCATCAATATCTGTACATCACTCGGATTGATACCGGAGATACGGCTGGCTTGCCCCAAAGTCCGGGGTTTTATTTTACTTAGTTTTTCCCTGGCCTCATTACCAAGAGAAGCTATTTTTTTATAATCAAAGCTGTCAGGAATTTCCAGTTCTTCCAGCTGCGACATCCGCTGGACAAGGTCTTTTTCCTTTGTTATATAAGTATCATACTTTACCTGGATGGAAGCTTGTTCAATAGAATCTTTCGAAAAGCCACTTAATGCTTCTTTTAACCGTGGAAAAGCAGTAGCAAAATCAGCAAGTTCTACATCCGGGCGGAGAAGAATTTTCTGTGCTTTTTGTTTTTCTGTGATCGGGGACGAATTGATCGAAGTAAAATATGTATTGATCTCACCAGGCTCTACAGAAAGGTCTTTAAGAATGGCTTTTATCTTTTCCACCCCAGTTCTTTTTTCAAGAACCTTGTCCATTCGTTCTTGTGATGCCAATCCAAGGCGGTAGCTCAGTTCTGTCAAGCGCAGATCAGCATTGTCTTGCCGCAGCAGTGTTCGGAATTCTGCCCTGGAAGTAAACATGCGATATGGCTCCTGGGTTCCTTTACTAATAAGGTCGTCTATTAACACACCAATATAGGCATCACTTCTTTTCAATACCACCGGTTCCAGTTTTTTAGACTTTTGATGAGCATTGATACCCGCCATCAATCCCTGGCAGGCGGCTTCTTCATACCCGGTAGTTCCATTTATCTGGCCGGCAAAAAACAAACCAGCTATTAGTTTTGTTTCTAATGTGTATTTCAGTTGAGTAGGCGGAAAGAAATCATACTCAATAGCATAACCCGGACGGAACATTTTGACCTTCTCAAACCCTACTATTTTACGAAGGGCTTCGTATTGTACTTCTTCTGGTAAGGAAGTGGAAAAACCATTTACGTAGATCTCTACTGTGTTCCACCCCTCTGGCTCAATAAAAAGCTGGTGCCGGTCTCTTTCCGCAAAGCGATTTATTTTGTCCTCTATACTCGGACAGTACCTCGGCCCTACTCCGTCTATGCGTCCGGCAAACATGGGGCTTCTGTTGAATCCAGTCTTTAATATATCATGTACTTCCTGGCTGGTATAAGTGATCCAGCAGCTTCGTTGCTCTTTTGGTTTTTCAGTATCCAGGTATGAAAAGCCTACAACTTCATCGTCACCAGGCTGCTCTTCCATTTTGCTATAGTCAAGGCTCCGACCATCAATTCTTGGTGGTGTCCCCGTTTTCAGACGGTCACTTTCAAATCCTAACGAAACCAGCTGTTCAGTAATTCCTGTAGCAGCTTTTTCTGCCATCCGGCCACCCCCGAAATTCTTTTCTCCTATATGCACTATACCGTTTAGGAATGTGCCATTTGTCAGCACTACGGATTTGGCCTTTATTTCATGTCCTAAACCGGTTACTACCCCTTTGCATATACCGTCTTTTACCAAGAGGCCTTTTACCATGTCCTGGTAAAAGTCAAGATTTGGGGTTTGTTCCAGCATTTCCCTCCATTTTATGGAGAAAAGCATCCGATCGTTTTGTGCCCGGGGACTCCACATAGCCGGGCCCTTGCTCCTGTTCAGCATTCGGAACTGGATGGTGGAGAGGTCTGTTACTATTCCAGAATAGCCGCCCATGGCATCTATTTCTCTTACGATCTGGCCTTTGGCTATACCGCCCATGGCGGGATTGCAGCTCATTTGGGCAATAGTCTGCATATTCATGGTCACCAAAAGTGTTTTGGAGCCAAGATTTGCCGCCGCCGCCGCCGCCTCACAACCGGCATGACCGGCACCAACTACTATTACATCATATTCTGGAAACATGGGGCGTAAAGGTACTTGCTTATTGCGGCTTAGTTGTCAAACTTTTCAAATGATCAATCTCCTTATTTACTTCTTCAACACTCCTCCCGCTGTTCAACAATTCAAATTCGAAGGAATTATAGTTTTGGATCATTGTCAGGTAGTTCCAATGTGATTTGATGAATGATTGTTGTTGCTCCGTAGTTAAGAACTCTGAGATCTCAATCTCATCAATTTTTAAAAGAAGCTTCTGACAAGGAATATAATGAGTCTTTTCGAATAGCTCTTTAAAGTAGTTTTTTGCCATTAGCACATCCAAACGATTCCCCCGGTCTTTATTTTTCTGAAATAGCTCGACCCGAAGATTGGTAAAGTTCCAGCATAGTTTAAGGTCATTTTCGTTTGTAAAATCAAAAAAAATGACAGGAATAATATGATCGAACTGCCATTTCTTTCCAAAATCTTCCCAACCAATATCTGGGGTAAACTGGTATTCAAACCACTGGCGCATATTTTTAATATCTAGGCCAAAATAAGGAGCATAGTCTGTGCAAAAGCTTTGCTGAATAACGTACCTCCGAAGATTGATTTGCCACTTTCTCTTCTCCCTAAACTTTAATAGTGCCGGGGTAATATCAGTTTTTGGGGTCCACTTCTTTCTCATTTCACAAAGATAAAGGTTCCACGGGACACTGTTTCGGCCAGAAACAGTGTCCCGTGGAACATCAAGTATTCTTTTTTAAGCAGGAAATCAGATATAAATCTTCTTTCTTTCTCATTTTCTCCTTTTCCTTTTTAGTCTTATCTCCATACCCACACAAATGAAGCGCCCCATGAAAAATAACCCTGTGCAACTCCGATTTAAAACTGTAGCCAAGGTTTTTGGCGTTTTCCCGCACCCGATCAATACTTATATATATTTCTGCCTCTGTACTCCTTCCCTCAGAAAGATCAAAAGTGATGATATCGGTGTAGAAATCATGGTTAAGAAACTTCCTGTTTATTTCCAATAACCTCTTGTCAGAGCAGAATATATAATTAATGTGAGAAAGCCTTTTTTTCTCTTTGGCAAAAATGCTTTCTATAAATCTCTTTAACTGAATGCGGTTTTCCAGATTAAATCCTTTCTGTTCAAAGTAGAAATGCACTTTTGATTTATGTGAGGAAAGGGGCATATTTTCAAAATTCGTAAAGAAAAACCAACCAACAAGGGTAGTTTTGTATAATTAATTATACCATAAATGATTGCAAGGCTTTCAGATCTAAAACCAGGACAGGAGGGGATAATAAAAGAATTTCAAAACAATGATATCTTTCTAAAGCTAATGGAAATGGGATGTGTTCCCGGAGAAAGGATCCTGATGGAGCAAATAGCTCCCCTGGGCGATCCGATTTCTGTAAGCGTTTCCGGGTATCATCTAAGCCTTAGACTGAACGAGGCAGAGCATATTCTTGTAGAGATAAAATATTGATTATCAATATATTGTATGAAAATTGGTTTATATTTTGGCTCCTTTAATCCAGTTCATGTAGCTCACCTCATCGTTGCAAATCATATTTTGAATGAATCAGATATTGAAAAGATCTGGTTTGTTGTATCTCCGCAAAATCCGTTTAAGGCCGAATCTAATCTTCTGAATGAGTATCACCGTCTGCATCTTGTAAAACTGGCCACCGAAGACGACAACAGGATAAAAGCATCAGATATCGAATTTAACTTACCCAAACCCTCGTTTACCACCACTACACTTGCTTATTTAAAAGAAAGAAACCCGGAACATGAATTCTGTATCATCATGGGCAGCGATAGTTTTCAAAATTTGCACAAATGGAAAAACTATGAGGTGATAGTGAAAGAATACGATATCTATGTTTACCTCCGACCCGGCTTTGAGGTGACCAACCATGTAAACGCAAAGCTTCACATCGTAGATGCGCCATTACTTCAGCTTTCCGCCACCAGGATCCGTCAATCCATCAAAGAGGGAAAATCCATCCGCTACCTTGTTCCGGACAATGTGAGGGAAGAAATAGAGAAGGGTGGTTACTACAAAAAATAAAAGGGATGAACATAGCCGTCTTCGCAACACATACCATTTAGGCATTTAAAAGAGCACCATTGTCCTGTCTTACGGCGAGGATAAAACTCATGGACACCTGCCTTTCTTCAGACTGATTTTTATGTCCAACTGAGAATAAAATATCATAACCAAGGGCTTTTTACATCCCCGTTTCTGTATTATTAGTCCGTCCTTACTGGTTTGGTTCTTTATTCTTTATCCGATCTTAATTGCTTTCTTCGCCATGGTTCTTTTATAGATAAGCCGATGATAACCCGCAGATAACCCGATGATAAGTCGGTGATAAGCCGCTATATAAGGAGCGGCTTATCTATGGGTCATCAGTGGTTCATCACCCTTTTATCTGCATTTTAAACGCCTCTTTGAGCTATTGTTATCAGTAACAAACCAGTCAGAATCAATAAAGTTTGCTATAGAGTCATTGGTGAAAAGGCCTGGCAAAGTAGCAGCTCAGGTATAACAACCCCTGTGTTATGCGGATTGTAAATACCTCTTGAGATAAAACAAGATGTTTTTAACGTCCAATTGGTATTAAAAGATAAATCCCAACAATAAACATCCCAATACAATAAAAGGCGGGGCGATCTTCGTGAAGTTTAGCAATAGAAATGTTCCCAGAATTACACCGATATTAATAAAACTAACAGTTCTCAATTCGGTAATAGAAATATCCTTCATGATATAAAAAGTGGAGGCCACCATAATGCCGACCACCGCTGCATTGATTCCTTCCAGCGAACGGTAGACCGCTGCATACTTTTTTAAGTTCGTCCATATCGGAAAAAAGAAAAGAACCAGTAGCGCACTGGGCAGAAAAATAGCGATCATTCCGATAAGACAACCCAGTATCTGCATTTCGGTTCCCATATCTTTTAAAGCCATTCCACCAGTAAAAGAGGCAATGGAAAAAACCGGTCCGGGCATAGCCCTTACTATTCCCATACCCGTCAGCATTTTTTCTTCATCGATTTGAATAACATCTATGTCTTCCCGCATTTTTTTTTCTTTCATTGCCTCTGGTCGCACACTCCATTGTTCATACATCATCGGGATCAATACCTGCCCGCCTCCAAATACCAGGCTGCCTATACGGTATGTATTTTCAAAAAGATTGATCGGTTTGCGGCTGGGCCAGTCATCAATTCTGGCCCGCTCACTGATAATTCCTGCTGCTATGAAAATGATACCGAAAAGCCAGAAATTCCACCACTTGATCTTACTTGGTTTTTGCTCCGTTTGAGGAATACGTTTGCGGCTTATATTGGTGGCAATGCCGCCTGCAATAATCAGTGCCGGTATGACCCAGGGCTGACCAAACAAAAAATAGGTGGCAGCAGCCCCCGCTATCATAATGATCCAGGTGATAGTATTTTTGATAGCCAGCGGAAAAGCAGTGAATGCGGCATAGGCCAGAAACCCTGCCGCCATAGGAGCAATGAATTTAAAAATATCGGTACCCAGTTCTCTTTTGTCAATGTAGGGCAATAAAAAAGATAAGGCCCCCATTAAAACAGATGCAGGCAGTATCCAGATAAGCAGGGTAAGAACAGCCAGCGGTACCCCTCCTCTTTTATAACCGATCAAAGTAAGTGTTTGGGTGGAAGATGCCCCCGGCAACAATTGACAAAAAGCATTGTACTCCATCAGTTCCTGCTCGGTTACATAATGTCTTCTTTGTACAAAGGTTTTCATCATCATGCCCAGATGCGCCTGCGGCCCGCCAAAAGCAGAGATGCTGTGTAAAAAAACAGCCTTTAAGAATGGGATGTGGCGCAGCAGCATGGAGTTTAAATATAAATAAAATCAGCTAAGCAGGAAATGATCGACTGTAAAAAGATCATTTCCTGTAAATTCATTGAAAATATCAGACATGAAGAACAGTATCCTGGTTACTATGCTGATGATATCCTCTTTTCAGCTTTGGGCACAATCAGACGTAATAAAATTAAAACAGAAAGCTGCCGCCGCTGCCGATAAAATAGAGCCCAGGTGTATAGCATGGAGAAAGGACATTCATGAATACCCGGAGCTGGGCAACCGGGAAATAAGAACTGCAAAGATCATTGCAGACCACCTCAGGGCACTCGGAATAGAAACAAAGGAGGGAGTGGCGAAAACGGGTGTTGTTGGCATTTTACGGGGAGCCAAACCGGGGCCCTGCATCGCATTGCGGGCTGATATTGATGCCTTGCCGCTGATCGAAAGGGTGAACATTCCTTTTGCTTCGAAACAAAAAGCCACATACAATGGACAGGAGGTGGGGGTAATGCATGCCTGCGGGCATGATACTCATGTGGCCATGCTAATGAGTGTAGCTGAAATACTGGCTGGTATGAAAAGCGAATTGAAAGGAACCGTGAAGTTTATTTTTCAGCCGGCAGAAGAAGGTCCGCCGGAAGGAGAAGAAGGCGGAGCTCCGCTAATGGTGAAAGAAGGCGTAATGGACAACCCGAAAGTGGAGGCGATTTTCGGTTTACATATAGAATCAGATATAGAGGTAGGGAAGATTCAATACAAGCCAGGTGCTTTTATGGCTTCTTCGGATTGGTTTCATATTGTAGTAAAAGGGAAAGGCAGTCATGGTTCACAACCCTGGAAGGGCATCGATCCGGTTCAAATTTCAGCGCAGATAATCGAAGGTTTGCAAAATATTGTTAGCCGTCAGTCCGAGCTTACAAAGGCCCCGGTAGTGATCACCGTGGGAAAAATCCATGCCGGCGTAAGAAACAATATCATTCCTGAAGAATGTATAATGGACGGAACGATACGTACACTGGACAATGACATGCAAAAAGAAGTGCATGAAAAAATAAGACTGACGGCGACAAAGATTGCAGAAGCTTCAGGCGCCACTGCAGAGGTGTCTATTGATACTAAAACACTTGTTACCTATAATACTCCGGAACTTGTCAGGAAAATGATCCCTTCGCTGCAATCAGCAGCCGGCGCCGACAATGTGACAGAAAGAGAATGGGTGACCGGGGCCGAAGACTTTTCTTACTATGGCACTAAAGCCCCGGCATTTTTCTTTTATCTCGGCGGAATGCCGAAAGGCAAAGACCCAAAGACCGCACCACCACATCATACACCAGATTTTTATGTAGATGACAGCGGGATGAAAACCGGGATCAAAGCCTTTTGTGACATAGTGATAGATTATATGAATATGAACCGCTGAAAACAGGACTAAAATGATTTTATGAGAATAGTATTACTAATGCTGGTGATGCTGGCTTCTTTTTTTGCATCAGCACAAAAGACAGATAAAAAGCTGCAGGCCCGGCTGCAGGAAACCATAAAAGGGTTCAATGGAGATATTGGCATCTATGTAAAAAATCTGCGGACAGGCAAAACCGTTTCCATCAATGCGGATACTGTGTTTCCTACGGCCAGTATTGTAAAAGTGCCGATACTCGTTGGCATAATGGATAAAATAAATAAAGGTGAACTGAAGTATGACTCTTCCCTGACCTACAAAGATTCTTTGCTCTATGCCGGTTCTGATATTTTAGGTTCTTTTAAAACAAATGAAAGGATCGCATTGAAAAAAGTGATCATGCTGATGCTGACCACGAGTGACAATACCGCCAGCCTCTGGCTGCAAAGCATAGCTGGTACTGGCATCCGCATCAATGAGATAATGGAGCAATTGGGATTAAAAGATACCCGGGTGAATTCAAGAACCCCGGGCAGAGAAGCTAACCGGACACAATACGGCTGGGGACAAACCACACCTGCCGAAATGGGAATCCTTTTTGAAAAGATATATCGTAATGAAGTTTTCTCTCCATCTGCCTGCGAAAGAATGATGCGCTGCCTGGGGAGGAATTACTGGGATGAGCAAGAAGCGATCTCGGTGATACCGCCGACCATTGAAGTTTTCAGTAAGAACGGTTGTGTGAATGCCAGTCGAAGTGAGGTCATGATCGTAAATTCCCCGCATAATCCCTATGTATTTTGCATTTTCACCAGGAACAATAAAGACCAAAGCTGGACCTATGAAAATGAGGCCTGGACTATGGCCCGGAAACTGTCAACATTGTTGTGGGAGTATTTTGGAACGAAATAGAAGCGCTTACTTAAAAATCTGGTACACCACCCAGCTCATCAAATACGCCAGCCCTGTCATATAGAGTAACTGAATGATCGGCCATTTCCAGCTTTTTGTTTCTCTTTTTACCACCGCCAAAGTGCTCATACATTGCATAGCAAACACATAAAAGATCATCAGTGAAAGACCGGCAGCCAGGTTGAAAACCGGTGTCCCGTCAGGCCGAACGGCCGCTTTCATTTTTTCTTTTAATAATAAACTTCCTTCGTCCTCATCACCCACACTGTAAAGGGTGGCCATGGTGCCTACAAAAACCTCCCTGGCTGCAAAAGAAGTGATGAGCGCAATGCCGATCTTCCAATCGTAGCCCAAAGGTGTAATTACCGGCTCAATACTTTTGCCCATAATACCTGCGTAAGAAGATTCCAGCTTTGCTGATTTGTACTCATTTTTTAGCCTGGCTGTATCGGCTCCCGGCATCGTCAGGGCTTTTTCATATTTAGCAGTCAGCTGCTGCATCCTGTTGCCCGGTGCAAAAGAAGAAAGGCCCCATAACACCAGGCTGATGATCATAATGACTTTCCCCGCATCAAACACAAATATCCGTGCCTTGTTGATCATTGTCGGCAGTACATTATTCCACCTGGGTGACCGGTAGGTAGGCAATTCCAAAATGAAAAAACTCTTCTCGTTGATCCGGATGAACCATTTGGCCACATACGAAACGATCAGAGCCAGTACCAATCCCAACAGGTACAAACCCATCATCACCAATCCTTGTACACCAAGAAACCCCAGCAAGTATGTTTTGGGGATTACCAGCCCGATCAAAATGGTATAGACCGGCAGCCTCGCCGAGCAGCTCATCAGCGGCGTTATTAATATAGTCAGCAGCCGCTCCTTCCGGTTTTCAATATTCCTTGCACTCATGATGGCCGGCACCGCACAGGCAAAGCCGCTGATCATCGGCATCACACTCTTGCCATTCAGCCCCACATTGCGCATCAGCCGGTCGGAGAGAAAACTTATCCGGGCCATATAGCCGCTGTCTTCCAGCAAAGTGATCAACCCAAACAGTATCATGATCTGAGGTACAAATACCAGGATGCCGCTCAAGCCGGCCACCACCCCATTTATCAACAGATCCGTCCATCGGCTATCGGGCAGAGATGTTGACAGTGCCTGGCTAAGCTTGGCAAAACCCAATTCAATCCAATCCATCGGAAATTGCGCCAGCCAAAAGACACTTTGAAACAACAGGAATAAAACACCCAGCAGGATCAAATAACCCCAAACCCGGTGCAGGAGCAGGTTGTCCAGCTTTTCGGTAAACAATGTTTTTTGCAACGGGTCCGGTTCAGATACTGCTGTCTGCATTACCTGCCGGATACGGCCATAGCGCTGCAATATTTCTTCCGCCTGTGTTTTGGTGGGGTTGAATTTATTTTTTATTTCAATTTGCTCAATGGTCTCCTGCATTTCGGTGCCCAGGGCAAAAGATTCATGGTTAATAAGGTAATGAATGGCGGCATAGTCGCTCAATTCCGGAAAGCGGGCCTGTACATCCTGAATAGATGCTTCTGCCAGTGCTTTATTATCAATAAAATCCCGGACCGGCGCCTGGTATAATTGCTGTGCTGTTTGCTCAATGGCTTTTTTCAGTTGGGGAATGCCTTTGTTCTTTCTTGGATTAACAGCCACTACGGGTACACCTAATTCTCTTTCCAATGCAGGAATATCAATTTTGATTCCTTTGCGGCTGGCCAGGTCCATCATCGTCAGCGCTATCACCACTGGTATCTTCAGGTCTATAAGTTGGGTGCAAAAAAGCAGGTTTCTTTTCAGGTTGCTGGCATCTGCCACCGCTACCACCACATCGGCTTTGATATCGCTATCCTGGTTCAGCAGTACTTTATAACTAACCCATTCATCAAGCCGCTTGGGGTACAGACTGTAACTGCCCGGCAGATCAATTATTTCAACCGAAAGGCCCGGTGATAAAGAAGTAGTGCCAATTTTCTTATCTACGGTCACTCCCGGAAAATTTCCCACCTGTTGGTTCAGCCCTGTCAGGCTGTTGAACAGGGAGGTTTTACCACTGTTGGGGTTACCCACTAAAGCGATATGTAGTTTCTCTTTTTTCAATGAAGTATGGTCCTGATCGGGCAATAGCAATAGTCGCAAAAGTAGAATGGCAGCAGCAATCCACCTTACGAATTGCGATTTTTAGGCTGCCCGAAGCGGAAAAGTTGGGGTTGCCGGGGTAAACCGACGGCTGTTGGTTTGCCAGAATAACCCAAGGCAAACTTTGCGACCTGATACAGACCAACAGGTACAACAACGGGTTTCAACAAAATCTTACCATAAGATTTTACAATAAATAAATGGGCAGCGATGTTCTGTCTAATACCTTTGCTTCACACTAACCAATATATTATGCTGTCCAATCTGTCGAAAGCTCTTTTTCTTATCCTGCTTTTATCAGCCTGTCATTCCTCTAAAAAAATAGTCAAAACCGACACCCAATTACAAGACAGCCTCAAAGCACATATTCAATACCTGGCCGATGATAAGCTGGAAGGCCGCCGTACCGGCACTCCGGGTGAAGAGCTGGCGATGAATTATGTCGCTGGGCAGTTCAAATCAATCGGGTTGCTACCCAGGGGCACTGAATACTACCCTCAGTCCTTTACCGTAAATGATGGTAAAAAAATTGATGACATCACTGAGCTTATTATAAATGGGGATACGCTGCAAACTGGTAAGGAGTTCTTTCCTTTTCCCTTTAGTCCGGATGCTGCTATCGAAGCGCTGCCCGCCATAGCTGTACAGGAAGCCGACATGCCCTGGTTCTTTGATCTGAAAGAAACCCTGGAGGAAAATAAAAGCAATCCCCACTTCGACTTGCCGGATTATATCCGCACCAATTCTAAAAAGGCAAAAGACAAAGGGGCCTCTGCCGTTATATTGTATAATACATCCACGATAGATGATAAACTGGCTTTTGATAAGAAAGACAAATCGGAGCAATTGAGCATTCCGGTGTTATATGTGGCAAAGGAGCCGGCAATAAAACATTTCGCCGATAATGGCGCCTCTTTAAAGATAAAACTGCGGACAGGTATCAGTGAGATGAAACGCATCGGGCATAATGTGATCGGCTATATAGATAATAAAGCAGCCACTACTGTTATACTTGGAGCACACTACGACCACCTGGGATATGGAGAAGACGGTAATTCAAGACATGCTGCTCATGAACCGGCCATTCACAATGGCGCCGATGACAACGCCAGCGGCACCGCAGCACTGATAGAACTGGCCAGAAAGCTGAAAGCGTCTAAAGCCACCAATAATAATTACCTGTTTATTGCCTTTTCCGGTGAAGAGTTGGGCTTATACGGCTCGAAGTATTTTACCGAAAACCCAACTATTGATCTGAAGACCGTGAACTACATGATCAATATGGACATGGTGGGAAGACTGAGCGACAGCACAAAAGTGCTTACAGTAGGGGGCTATGGCACATCTCCAACATGGGGAGAGTACTATGATAAACTGAGGAGTGCAGAAATGGGAAGAGTTGCCCCTCCCAGAATAAATTTTAAAACAGACAGCAGCGGCACCGGTCCCAGCGACCATACTTCATTTTACCGGAAAGATATTCCGGTGCTGTTCTATTTCACCGGGCTTCACACAGATTATCATAAACCAACGGACGATGCAGAAAAAGTGAACTACAATGGTGAGGCGCTGATCATTCGCCACATTTATTCATTAATAGAATCGCTGAACGAGAAGAGTAAGCTTGTATTTACCAAAACAAGAGAAACACAAACCACCACTTCGGCCCGCTTCAGCGTTTCTATGGGCATTATGCCGGATTATACATTTGCTGGTACCGGTGTAAAAGCAGATGGAGTAACAGATGGTAAACCTGCACAAAAGGCCGGGCTGAAAGCCGGTGACATTATTTTACAAATAGGAGACTACACCACCGCTTCTTTGGAAAACTATATGCAGTCGCTGGGTAAATTCAAGAAAGGTGATAAGGTAAAAGTGAAATACAAAAGAGGAACCGAAGTATTGGAAACAACGGTTGAGTTCTAATTAGTAACTTGTAGAGGATTTGTCCAACTAATCAAACCTTCTTATGGCCGAACGCAGCAATAAACTGGTGCTGGATACCAAAGAGCTGACTGAGGAGTTCTTTGGTGATACAAGGCTGCTTGGCATCATGGCTCCTGTAAAAGATTACCAGTTTTGCTGGCACCTGAATACTAATATCGGGCTCGACTTCCGGGTGAACAATGACATCGAGATAAAACTGATTAAAAAGAAACGGAACTATTTTTTTTCCGTGTACGAATACAACGAACCGACCCGTTTTTTATCGCACTATGTGTATAATAACCAGTTTGACGGTGAATATTTGTTGCCCGAGTTTAAACACCTGGACTTTCTGTGGTTGATGAAAGGCGATGAAGTATCAGACGATTCACTGCAGGAAACCATTCAAACCATCCGCAGTATCAACAGTGTGCAGTTGGTAGTAGAATTAACGAATGAAAAGATAAAAAACAAGGAGCACCTTGTGTTTTAAACTCAAATACGAAATCTCAAATTACATGTGGACAGAAGCAGACAATAAATTATACCGCAAGTTTCAATTCAAGAACTTCAGCGAAGCCTTTGCATTTATGACCAGGGTGGCCATGGAAGCAGAGAAAATGGACCACCATCCGCTATGGACCAATGTATATAATACGGTGGAAGTATGGCTGAGTACGCATGATGCCGGAGACGTGGTGACGGACAAGGATAGGAAGCTGGCAGCAAAAATTGATACTTATTGTAAAAAAGAGAGATGAATAAAGTCTTTGCCGTCGCTTTACTATGCACCGCTGCATTTGCATGCAATAACAAACCTGCGGAGAAGGAGAATATAGATGGAGGCGCCTGTAGCTATAAAGATGAAATTCATCCGGCAAAACTGCTATGGCTTGAAACAAAAGACAGCCTGACTTACAATGCTTATTTTGAAATTCAGGCTGGTCTGAGAGGGTCAGACAAGAAAGACACCCTTGGTTTTTATGATTTGAATCATCAATATATACCCGCCGATAAAATAAAGAAAGACAGTATCCAGCAAGGAAACATCTACCAATACGTAGTGCAAACCATCGTCTCCGGTAGTTGCAACCCGACCAATACTATCTTTCGGCTAACCAAATACTAAATGAACTAACCGGTTGCCCCTTGCTTCTACCATATTAATGAT
>CALSAT010000038.1:0-15022 GCA_943372905.1 Bacteroides fragilis
AGTCAGCTCATGTAAAGGACCGTCGCCCATTTTTCTGCCACTGCCACCAGCTACATGATAGAGACCATCAAAGTTTCCAAATTGATCCATACAAATCTGTATAGCGTTGGCAGCAACACCTTCGATTGTTGCATCGCCGGAAAATGCTACGGCCTTTTTCCCAAGCATTTTTTGTGCTGCCGTCACACTATCTTCATTCCTTCCCACCACTACCACGTTAGCGCCTTCGGTAATAAATGCTTTGGCAGCAGACAAACCGATGCCGGTGGTGCCTCCGATGATCACAATATTTTTAGAAGCCAGTTGTCCCATTATCTTCTTTCTATTGATCCGGTTTTTTTATGCTTAATGATGAACTTCCTTTCTCCGCCGGGCAGCACTTCTTCTTTAATAAGGTAATACTCCTCATCGTAGCTGGTCATTTCCTTTTCGGTCTTTTTCTCACTTACACCCCGCCAGTCTTCTATCAACACCGGTTCCCATTGTTTTGTTTTGGCAGAAAGGTAGGCGGCATCTAAAATAGCATTTACTATGTACCCATCGTAGAACGTTTCTGACGGCTGTTCTTCGTGGTCTATCGCATTAAACATATCGGTGAACATGTGGCTATAGCCTAACTCATGCACTTCATCTCCAACGGGAAATAACCATCCTGAATTACTCTCTGCTTTCTCGGCAATATACTCACCTCCTTTACCAGAAGTGAACATTTCAAAGCCGGTACGAAGAAAATTATTAGCCCAAATAGTTCCTTCTGTGCCCATCACTTCATCCCGCAGGTCCATCCCGCCCCGGAATGTCCAGCTTACTTCAAACTGGCCTATGGCACCATTCTCATATTTCACGAGGCCTACTGCATTATCTTCTGCGTCTATCGGATGCACCCGGGTATCAGCCCAGCACATCACCTCCACCGGGCGGATATCTTTACCAATAAAATTCCGGCTGATCTCCACACAATGGCAACCAAGATCTATCATACAACCGCCACCGGATTTTTCTTTATCCCAAAACCAGTCGCTGTGCGGGCCAGGATGGGTTTCCCTGCTTTTGGTCCAGATCACTTCGCCGATTGCACCACTCTTAACACTGGCTAATGATTTTAAAAATTTAGGTGTATAACAAAGATCCTCGAGATACCCTCCCACCACATTTGCATTATCCACCGCCTTTAGCATCTGTAATGCTTCTTGTGCATTACGACCTAATGGTTTGGTGCACAATACATGCTTGCCTGCCGCCGCACAAGCCAGTACTGCTTCCATATGCATATCGTTTGACAGGCCAATGATAACAACATCCACTTCCTCCTTTTCCACACATTCTTTTATACTCGTTGTATAATGAGGGATACCATAGTTATCAGCAAATCGAATTGCGTTGGCTTCGTTACGGCTGTACACGGAAACGATCACATCTTTTCTTCGCTGCGCCACTAAAGAGTCGGCATAAAAACGGGAGATAAAACCAGATCCGAGAATTGCTACATTCATTGCTGTAGTTTGAATTTTAAATCTTTCTATTATTTATAGGTGTTGTCTTGCGACATGAATAATTCTATACAGTTGTTTCCGAGGCTTATTTTAATATCGGCCAGGGAAACTTACTTCTTAATTTTACTTTCATGCCCGTAGCAGATGATTTTCGTGCCGCTTCAATGATCTCAAGTACATGCAACGCATGTTCAACATTAATTCGGGGTTCTATACCATTCATGAGACTTTCGCCAACTACCCTGGCGCCTTCCTGCCATTCGTACCCTCCTTTATCAGTGCTCATCAGTACGGCTGGCTTATCCCAGGAAGTATCAAGCATTACTCCATTTGTTTCCCAATCATACCCGATCAGCCGCATATTTCCATAGTCCCCATATATCTGAATGGAATGCAGGCTTTGATTACCTGCTTCATGTCCATGCGGGTCAAAGTAGTTGAATCCGCACATAACATGGCTTATCACTCCTTTATCGTGTTCCAATAAAATATGCGCATTATCTTCTGCTTCTACTTTTATTTTTCCTTTATCATCTACGGTCCGATCCGGGTTCACAATACTTGTCATCGCCATTACAGACCTGGCAGGTCCAAGTAAGCCAGTTAAGGTTGCCATATTATATACCCCCAGGTCTGGCATACTTCCGCCCCCTTTTTCATAAAAAAAAGCAGACCAGGTAGGCCCGGTATGGCCGTATTGCCCATGTGCACTTGCTATTCTTCCCAGTTTTCCTTCCTGTATCGTTTTACTCATAAATTCAAATTGTGGGCTGTTGACCACTGCCGGTGCACCCCAAAGGCGAAGCTTCTTACTCTTTGCAAGGTCCAGTAATGCTTTGCCTTCTGCATAAGTGTTTGCCATCGGTTTTTCACTCCACACATGCTTCCCGGCAAGCAATGCCTTTTTATTTAATGCCCCATGAACCTGCATATCAGTGAGTGTTACCATCATATCAAAGGGTACTCCTTTCAGCATCTCGTCAATATTCCGATAGGTTTTTGCATTGACCTTGTATTGTTCATTTTGCGCAACAGCTCTATCGTATTTGATATCACAAAGGCTGACTACTTCAATAAGCTTTGATGATAATAACTGTGGCAAGTACCGGTTACTTACACTTCCGCAACCGATCACTGCCACTCTTAGTTTCTTTTCAGGTGTATTGATAGCCCAGCCTTCCATAGAAGCAACCAGCAGCGCCGCTCCCGCCAGGGCCGTGGTTTTCAAAAACTGTTCTCTTGATATTTTCTCATTCATAATAAACCGATTATTCGTTAACTAATAAAAAATAGTTTCTGCAAAACCTGTTTTCTCAGTTCCCATTCTTAAATATTTTTTTTGTATCACCCAATTCTTTAATTTTCATTAATGTACTTACCCATTCATTAATATCCTCATCATAATCTAATTGCAATCTTTGGGCAACTGTGTTTCTCATGTCTTGCTTAAAAATATCCGGCCCATAGATAGCGCCAACAAAAGCTCCAAGCAACTGCGCATATGAGTCGTGGTCCCAGCCCCACTCTATGCTGAGTTGTAATGCCGCCAACGGATCGTATTTACAAATTTTTAAGCAGGAAAAAATAACCATAAAAGGAACCTGGGCCTCCCACTTAGTGGTGTACATAAATTCTTTTTCCAGCAGAGCAAACAGTTTTGCCGGTGAGCCGCCAGATTGCTTTACATATAGATCAGAAAGATTCAGCCACCGCTCCACCGCCCTTTCACTCCAGGGTACTTTTGTATATGCATACGGATCTGTTGTTCGCATAGCCTCAATTACTTTATTCCACAGTTGTTCGTTGGTCATCGTGGAAGGATCAAGTGTAAGCGCTGCTGACAAACCGGCAACAATCGCTGATATCATGTCTTTGGCAAATCCGTTTTCAAACCAAGCCAGATGGTAGGCAGCGAGATAGGCCTTCTCCGGTTCACCTGGAAAAAGTGCTGCCAATGGCGTTAAAGACATTTGTCCATAACAGGTGGGGAGTGCATTCCAAAGTCTTTCCGACGGATAAGCTTTACCAGCTTCACGACTACCGAGCAGCCAGTTGACCGCTTTGTATGATTCATACAACCATTGCTTGCAGAGGGTGTCGTATCCGGCATGTGTTTTAATGGTGATCGAATTCGACCAACTGAGATAGGCCCTGGCCAGTGTTTTATCAGTTACAGGCCATTGTTTCTTTTGCAATGCTTTGCGAAGCATATGCATTAAAATGAATTTATGTCGGCTGTCGTCGGTCACAGTTCCCGGAGCAGCATTGGTACCCCAATGTCCATAGGGCTCTGGCAAAGGCCGCAGGTATTTATATTCTCTGAAATAAATTCTTTCCCTGGCTGCCTTCAGTTCTGCATCATTGATAATATTATTCGTATCTGTCCAGAGCTTGGGTGGGTTGGGGGTGGCTTGTATTTCCGGGTGACCCTGAAATTCTATCGGACCGCCAAGCGCATCGCCGATAAAAGTACCCATTAATAATCCTTTTACCTTTTGCCGTATATCAGCAGGCTGTTGCGCTGACAGTTGAATACTGCCAGTTATTAATATGCACCATATAATTGCTTTTCCTTTCATTTTTTAGTTGGCGAAATAAGGACTTGCAAAACCCAGCCGCTTCAAACCGTTCTGCACATCTGGTATTTTCATAAATAGTTTCCAGAGTAGGCCGGTACGGTAATTCTCAATCATGGTAATTATAGGCCCCTGGTCAATGGCGAGATGCGATTTGGCATACCAATTATGATGAATACTAAATCCATCTACAAATCCATAAGGACTCCATATTTTATTTCCCAGATTGTAATAGAAGTGCCGTAATGCCTCCATGCTTTCTTTTGGTGTGTAGGGCATGGAAGAAATAGCTGCTGTTGGCTGAATTACACCACGGTCATTTTCGGGACTGTGAGCAACATACCCTTTGTAGCTATCGCCGGCCGTTAAGCCCCAGCATACTGAACTGTATCCTTTAAATCCTTTGGGGTTTTCCATACAGTAAGCCCGGTTAATAAGAGTGTGATTTTTCCCCTGCATAAAATAATCATTGCCCAGCGAATCGGTCAACCCGTTAGGATCAATGCCCTGAAAAGTATATTGCTCAAAGAATAAGGGGCCGCCTTTGTCTTTATCATAATTGCCTAATGGCAGTTTATACCCATAGTATTCTTTACCATTGGCAAAACCAAAACTTCCCGCCCAGGTACCATCGTAGGCTTCTTTGGGAATAGCTTTTGCAGGGTTGGGTGAAGAGGCTGCCATAATGTAAGTGATCAGGCACTCGTTATATCCCCATACCGGAAAGTTCATGTCAAAACCATTTGTCGGGCTCCAATGCCAGTACAGTTTCTTTTCGCCATTGGTATGCCATTTCCAGTTAGCAGCACCCCACATTTGGTTGATACGTTTGCGCAGATACACTTCTCTTGGTGTGTCGCCATTGAAATATTCCCGGGCGCATAAGAATCCCATGAGCAGATAAGATGTTTCTACAATGTCTGCTCCATCGTCCAGCCGGTCGAACCTTATTGTTTTGCCAGTTCTTCCATTCATGAAATGCGGATAGATACCGTGGTAGCAATCTGCATTGATCAGAAAGTCGGCTATCTTGATCAATCGCCTTACTGCAGTATCTCTTCCTATCCAGCCTCTTTCTACTGCTACAACAGTACTCATAATACCGAATCCGGTACCTCCGATAGCGCCGGCATCGGGACCAAAGGTTGTTTTGCTGAAATTGGGTTCATCCCATGCTTCGTTGATATAATCCCAATAATGCTCTGCCAATACGGTGTTGCTTCTTTCTAATGCCAGACCGCTTACAGGATGTGCACCATGCCAGAAGAAACGGAATGTTTGCCGCTGCACTATTTCCAGCAGCGTGGAATCATCAATATTTTTGACAATACCGATCGGGTTTACGTTATTCGGATAACCCGATTTGAAATTGGGCTTTTGTGCCAGGCAAAAGATAGTGCTGCAACAAATAACAACAAAGGCCAGAAAACGCTGTATAAACATAATTGAATATTTCAGGTGATGATTTTAAAACTGGTTGATCTAACAACTGCGGACCCAGCCAGCGGAAATGAATGACAGCAGAGTTTATCTGCGTTGAATGGCATATAACGACTCGCAATCATTAGATATAACCAAAAATAAAGTGACCCCTATGTAAGAACTACTACTCTGCACTTTAAAAACGATACTTTACTATCACGATCTTATCCACTCTGACCATTTTTCTGATATAAAAATACTACCCGGCTCATTTTGGCTCTTTCACTATGGTGGTGTCACTTTCCAGCATTGCCACCCGGTAGCCGCCCGTATCAATGACGGCATTGGGGAACGAAGTTCTAAGCATTCCAAATTCGGAAGCCGACACCTGCCCTTTATAAATAAATAAGTTCCGTAGTTGAGCAAGCCCGGTCAACTGACTCAGCCCCTTTGCTGTTATCTTAGTGCCGGATACGTTCAGATATTGTAATTGAACAAACTCTTTGAGTTGCAGCAATCCCTTGTCGGTAATAGTTGTATTCTCCAACGAAAGTCGGGTAAGATTTGTAAGCTTGCCAATGCCTGTGATGGCTGAATCCGTACAGCGGGTATTTCCCATTTTTAGCCAGATGAGTTGTTTGCTTAATGGCAACAGCAAGTCTATATTCTCCCGGGTAATGGAATCCACCGCCACAAAATTTGCAGATAAATAATTACTGTTTTGTGAGACCGGAACAATGGATACTCCAATCTCCTTGAGCCTGTTTATCGCTACTTCGTCTGCTTTCTCCACCGGCGTTTCAGGAATGTAGGACAATTCGGTCTCTTCTTTTTTCTTTCCCTTTTGCAAAGCGGCTAATACAGGCTTTATTCTTTCCGGCTGAGGCAAGTCAGCTACCTTCTTTTTAAAATCGGCACCGTTGCTGATCCACCATTGCAGCAAGGCTATTTCATCTTTGGTAAGTTGAGGTTTTTCTTTTGGTGGCATATGTTTTTTATTGTCATGTGCCAGTTGTATCCTTTTGATCAGTTCGCTTTCGTCTGTTTTTCCTTTCACGATAGTGTTTCCGCTTTTTCCACCCTGTAAAATAAAGTCCGGACCATCCAGCCGCAGTTTTCCTTTTTGTTTGGTAGTTCCGTGGCAACTATAGCATTTCGCTTGCAGCATTGGCTGAATAATATCGGTATAGACAACCGCCTGCTGTACATCCGGAATTACTGTTTGCTTTTCTTCCACTGCATCGCCGGTTGCGGCCGAAAAAGATCGAGTAAGATAATCTGAACCGTGTGTGAGAGAACCGCCCAGGTGGCCCGTAATGACGATTAGCAAAACCAGTAATGGGAGCATCCATTGCAAATGCCAGTTATTTTTTTTATGTAAAACCCAGGCCAGAAGGGCTACAGCCGCAGTGGCAATCCCGAGCCACTGGTGTCGTGACAATACCGGTTCCTCGTACTCTGCCGTTTTTGATAATAAAAACCCGCTGATTGCTGATGCGATGGCACTACACATGCCCCAAAACAAAGCAATACGCACAGCAGGCGTTATTAGGTGATACTTTTCCTTTTTGGATAAAAAATGAAGCAATACCGCCAGCAGCAGTATGCCAATTGGCAAATGCACCAGCAGGGGGTGAAATCGTCCGATAAAATCTCCAATAGTTAATAGCACTGCCTGATTTTTATACGTCCTTTTTATTTTTAACTATGCTCCATATCTTTTTCTCAGCAGTTGAAGCATGTATACATTGATGGCCCACTGATCACTTACCGCCTGCAGGGTGTGGGGTAGTGTGGGCATGTACAATGGCGGCCCAAACTCTGTAAGAAAAGTCATTCTTTCTCCATTTCTTTTTTTTCGCTCCACTACTTTATCCCACCATGCAAAATGTTGCTTTACTGTCCCCTCCCACTCTGGTGCCCGGGGGTCATTTACCTGAGGACCTTCGGCGTAGCCAATCCGTGCATGTATGTGCTCGGTGCGTTCCAGTGCCAGATCAACAGTTGAGGCCTGGTCATCCAATAAACTTTCATGCACATTGCACCAGTGGGAAATATCCAGCGTAAGTTTTAACTGAGGATATCTTTGAATAAATGCTTTAGTGACGTGAGCGGCGTACAGCATACGGCCCCGGTGTGTTTCATGGCAGATCAATATGCCGGTTTCCTTTGCGAGTGTATTAGTATAGTCAATGAATTTGCTGTTGTCGTCGAAACTAAAATAATCACGGCCGGAATGCAGGTTAATATAGAGTGGCCTCTGGCTATTTTGTTTCGCAATGGTATCCATCACTTTTTTAAAATGTGCCAGGTGTTCTGCCGGGTCACTTTGCCAGGCCCCGTATAAGAAGCCAACTTCCAGTCCATATTTTTTTAGTGCGGCAAACATTTCGTCCTGTTCTTTCTTTTCGTCCGGCCACCAGTTTTCTATACCATCGTACCCTTCTTTTTTTGCTTTAGCACAAAAGGAATCCATCGATCCATCATACCCCCAGTTGGTGGCCAGTATTTTTAACTGGTATCCATTTTGAATGTTGAAAGCAGGTTTTGCTGTATCGGCAAAACTATCCAATGAAGATAGTAAGGCTGCCGTGGTGGCAGTACCTGTTAGTTTGAGAAAATTTCTCCGGTTATGCTTCATTTAAAAGTGTTTGGACTTTTTTTAAGCCAGTATATCTGTAATCACTTTGCCGCTTACATCAGTAAGACGGAACGGACGTCCCTGTGATTGATAGGTTAGCTTTTCATGATCAAATCCCAATTGGTTCAATATCGTGGCCTGTATATCGAAGGCTTCTGTTTTGCCATTCACGATACTGTAGCCGATCTCATCTGTTTCACCATAACTGGTGCCGCCTTTGATACCGCCCCCGGCCATCCACATACTAAAGCCTTCCCCGTGATGGTCCCTTCCTTTAAAAGGCATCTTCTTGCCATCCCTGTTTTCCATCATGGGGGTTCTTCCAAATTCAGCTCCCCATACCACCAGGGTCTCATCCAGCAAACCTCTTTGTTTCAGGTCCAGCAGCAGTGCCGTGATTGGTTTATCTACCGTGCGGCATTTATTTATCAGACCCACATCCACGGCATTGTCGGCGGAATCGCCATGCGTATCCCAGCCCCAGTCAAATAATTGTACAAAGCGAACTCCTTTCTCTACCAGCTTTCTTGCCAGCATTACATTGTTGGCAAAGCGGCCTTCACCCGGTTTGGTACCATACATATCATGGATATATTGCGGTTCGTCATTAATGTTCATTACTTCGGGAACTGATATCTGCATTTTATAGGCCATCTCGTATTGGGCAATGCGGGAAAGTATTTCCGGGTCCTGGTATTCTTCATACTGTGCCTGGTTCACTTTATTGATGGCCTCGATGGAAGCTTTGCGCACATCCCGGCTCATGCCTTCAGGATCTTTTATAAATAATACAGGGTCTCCCTCGCTACGGCATTGCACGCCTTGGTACACACTAGGTAAAAAGCCACTGCCCCATACACTTTTACCGGCGTCGGGGTTATTACCTCCAGAAGTAAGTACTACAAAACCGGGCAAGTTTTTATTTTCTGTGCCTAACCCATAGGTTACCCATGCACCGATGCTTGGCCGGCCTTGTCTTGCTGAACCGCTGTGCATTAATAGCTGTGCCGGTGCATGATTGAACTGGTCTGTTGTTACAGCGTTGAGCATGGCTATTTCATCCACCACGGTTGATAAATGCGGTAGGTTATCAGACAACCATAAACCACTTTGACCATGCTGCCGAAAGTTGGATTGCGGGCCCAGCATCTTCGGCACGCCGCGGATAAAGGCAAATTTCTTTCCTTCCAGTAAAGAAGGAGGGCAGTCTTGTCCATCCAGTTTGGCCAGCTCCGGTTTATAGCTGAATAATTCCAATTGTGACGGAGCACCAGCCATATGTATATAAATAACGGATCTTGCTTTGCCAGGAAACATCGGTGGCCGTGGCGCTAAAGGATTCGCCGGATCAAAGTAATTATCAACGACAGCCGGTTGTCTGCTTCCGCAGCTGCCAATCAAACTTCCCAGCGCCAGTGCGCCCAGGCCCATAGCACTTTCCTTTAAAAAATGGCGACGGGTGTAATGATGAAGGACCCTTGTTTCGGCCTCCTTCAGCAAGCGTTGATTATGTATTTCCTTTTGCGTCATTGCTAATTTTTTTCTGTCATCACTGGGCTGCTATGATCATTTAATGCATTAATTTTTATTCAGCCACTCATCCAGGTTCAACATGGCATTTGCCACCACTATCAGAGCTGCTGTTTCGGGGTTGTTGTGCTGATCGTTCAACCCATTCATTTCACAGGCCGCTTCTTTATCTTTTTGAAATACAGTAACTGACTTGTTATACAATTCCACCAGTGCATTTAGTTTCGCTGCTGAGATCGGCTTATGCATCATGGCCTGGTAGCCTTTTTCAATTTGTTTATTAAATTCATTACCGCCCAATTCCTGCATACGATAGGCAAAATGTCTTGCCATCACCAGGTAAGCAGAATCATTGAGTGTGGTTAATGCCTGTAAAGGAGTGTTGGTACGTATTCGTCGGGTAATACACACATCTCTTGAGCCACCATCAAAAGTGATCATAGATGGATAAGGGGCTGTTCTTTTCCAGAAAGTATATAAAGCCCTCCGGTACTGTTCACGGCCTTCACTCATTTTCCAAACATCGCCGTTATAAGGTGATTTCCAGATTCCTTCCGGTTGAAATGGCATCACCGGCTTGCCAAACATCTTTTTATTTAAGAGGTTGCTTACTGCTAATGACTGGTCCCTTATCTGCTCGGCTGATAATCTTACCCGTGGACCTCTTGCATACCATTTATTGTCAGGGTCCTTTTTTAATATCTCTTCTGATACTTTTGATTCCTGGCGGTAAGTAGCCGACATCACTATTTCTTTCAACAGCTTTTTGATGCTCCAGTTATGATCATTCATGAATTTCCACGAGAGATGGTCCAGCAGTTCCCTGTGGGTGGGTGGAATTCCTTGTGTGCCAAGGTCTTCCAGGGTTTCGGCAAGGCCATTTCCGAATAATTGTTCCCATAAGCGGTTTACCATCGTACGGGCCGTCAGCGGATTCTTTTTATCGGTAAGCCATAGTGCTAACCCTAAACGGTTCTTTGGTGCACTGGCTGGCAATGGATTAAGCACACCCGGCACATCCGGTGTTACTTCTTTTCCTTTTACCAACCAGTTACCTCTTTCAAAAACGTTTGTAGGCCGGTACATCTCAGGTGTGTTCTCCACCATCACCGGCGTTGTTTCCGGTTTTGCATACAGCAGGCTGTCAAATAAATTTTTTGCAGTGGCATAGCCCTGTTTGTCTTTACCAGAAAACGGCTGACTAAAGCGGAACCATTCCATTAAAACTCCATTGAGATGATCTGGCTTTATTTTCCTGTTTACATATTTCAGGTATAAATTATGCTTCCCCGGAATTGGGCTGACAGTTGCTGTGGCAACAGACCATCCTTTGGTTGTTTCCCAAACAGGTACCACACAATATGGTTTTGTATTCAGGCTGTCCACATAGACTTCCAGTTGGCCGCTGTTATGAATTGATACAAAGCGAAACATGAACTGTGTACTGTTATTCAGTGGTACATCTTTTAAGCGGCAGGTGCCATAGTTTCGCAGTTCTGTCAACCAGCCGGTTTGCGCACCATTCGTAAATTCATCACACAATAAAGAATTTACAACAGGCTGCCATGTTTTTAAAAAATAAACCTGCTCTTTTGCTTCCGGTTCGGTTACGTTTTTATTCAACCAGTTTGTAAGTTCTGCAAACCTTGCACTGTCCTTACCGGTATATTGGCGCAGTAAAGGATAATCCATTTCGGTATCCTCGTCTCTTGTATTATTAAAGAAAGCCATGAACTTATAATACTCTTCATGTTTAAAAGGATCGTAAGGATGGCTATGGCATTGCACACAATTGAAGGTGGTACCCAGTACTGCACTCCAGGTGGTATTCACCCGATCCATAACGGCGGCTGTTCTGAATTCTTCATTATCAGTACCCCCTTCATCATTCGTCAATGAGTTTCGGTGAAAAGCCGTGGCGATATATCTTGTGTCATCAGGGTTTGGCATCAGGTCGCCGGCTAATTGTTCAGTTAGGAAAAGGTTGTAAGGCTTGTCGTCGTTAAAAGCATTGATCAGCCAGTCGCGGTATTTCCAAATATTGCGGGCCTGGTCCGATTCATACCCTTTTGTATCTGCATAGCGGGCCAGGTCCATCCAGAGTGAGGTCCATCTTTCACCATAACTTTTTGATGCAAGCAATTCATCTACCAGGTTTTCATATGCTTTTTCGGAATCATCTGCCAGAAATTTTTGTGCAGCTGCACTATCTGGGGGCAGCCCGGTAAGGTCGATACTTATCCTTCTCAGAAGTGTGGCTTTATCTGCTTCTGCTGACGGAGTTAGTTTTTCTTGTTTTAATTTTTGATATACAAATTGATCTATGTCATTCCTGATCCACGAATTGTTATAGTCTGGTACTTGCTCTTGCTTTACTGGCATGTAGGCCCAATGCTGTCCCCATTCTGCGCCCTGTTTGATCCATTTTTTTAAAATGGTGACCTCCCTCTCTGAAAGTGGTTCATGGTTATATGGCATCCGTTCTTCCGGATCCGTCTCGGTGATTCGTTTTATGAGCTCACTTTTACCCGGCTTGCCCGGTACGATGGCATATTTACCAGATTCTGTTTTAGCCAATGCTTCCTCACGAAATAATAAGCTAAAGCCCGCCTGCTGCTTCACGCCACCATGGCAACTGATACATTTCTTATTGAAGATTGGTTTTACCTGGCTATTAAAGTCGATTTTTTCTTTGGGGAATACAAAGAAGATGATAATAACAATGGTTACTACCAGGGATAGTATAAGTAATAACTTTTTGGAGAAACGTAATTTCATATGACAGTCACTACGCTGATGTTTTCTGCAAGCCCGCTAATCGTTGAACCTAAACAAATATAATCTTGTACCCCGGGCAGAACTACTACTCTTTTTCAAAAAAATGATACTTTACTATCATCCGTTTATCTCCGATTATTAGTAATTTGGTAGCAAAATATCGGTTATGAAGCCTGTGCTGGAGCATCTGCCTAAGGAAAATGAGGAGTCTTTTGTGGTAAAATATTTCGATTACTCTTATTATCCCACGCCCTGGCACTACCATCCTGAGTATGAACTGGTGCTGGTAACGGAAAGCACCGGCAAGCGGTTTATAGGCGACAATATCACCAATTTTTCCCCCGGCAACCTTGCATTTATTGGACCAAATCTGCCACATACCTATCAAAATGATGAGGTGTACCTGCGGCCAAAATCAAAACTGCGGGCCAAATCCATCGTTATTCATTTTTCGGAAGAATCGTTGGGTAAGGATTTTCTGAAGCTTCCGGAGTCGCAGCCTATAAAAAATCTCTTTAACAAATCTGTGAAGGGTATTGATATAAATGGCAACACCAATCTGTTAGTTTCAAAGAAGCTTGAAGAGATCGTCCTGCTATCCGGGCTAAAGCGCTGGTTTTGCCTGATGGAAATATTAGTACTGCTGGCCGAATCAAAAGAGCTAACACCAATCTGCAAAACATCCCTTATTGGTAATAATGAAAAAGAATCAAAGCGCTTAAGCCTCGTGATGAACTGGATACTTCAGCATTATGAAAAAGACATCCGCATAGCCGAAGCGGCCGCCATGTGCGATATGAGCGAAAATGCCTTTTCCCGATTCTTTTCCCAGCGCACCCGAAAAACATTCTCCGGGTTCGTTACGGAATTAAGATTACATAAAGCCTGCAAGCTGCTGAAAGAAAATGAACTGTCCGTTACCAGCATTTGTTATGATTGCGGCTTTAATAATGTATCAAATTTCAACCGGCAGTTCCTGAAAGAATATAAAATGAACCCGGTAAAATACAGGAAGCTATTCTTACAAACAGGTGCCTGATTTTTTGCAAGAGCTCTCTCTACCTGATCAATGTGGTGGCTCCTTTCAGCGAAATTCTTTTTCCACCGGTGTCAGTATAATCCAGCAACCATACATACACACCAGTTGGTTGTTCTGTCCCGTTTACTCTTCCATCCCATTTCCGGCTCCAGTCTCTTGTTTCAAAAACCTCCTGTCCGTTTCTGTTATATACCCGGAAAAGAAGGTCTTTTGCCTTATAGGCATTTACCGGGTACAGGTAATCATTCCGGCCATCATTATTAGGGGTAAACCCAGATGGCACAGCAATGTAGCAGTTGTCCACCACCTTTATAAAATGAAAGGCAGTATCTGTACACCCTGTTGTATCCATCACAGCTAATCTTGCTACATAGGTATTCTGGCCATTGGGAATAGTATAATACTGTGTTGGTGGTGCTTGGGATGTGCTTATTTGGCCGTTGCCAAAATTCCAGTTGTAAGTGTCAATAACACCGAGGCTTCTATCTAAAAAAATCAGCGAATCGTAAGGGCGGCACAAAAAATCCGACGCTTGTATTATTGCCTTTACTGCTACGGTATTTACTACTTCCACTTTTACCATAGCCGTATCACTGCATCCGTAGCTGTCAGTTACTTTCACCGTATAGGTAGTGGTAGCTTCCGGTGTTGCTCTCGGATTGATAATAGCGGTTCCTGATAATGCTGTGGTCGGCGACCATTCATAGTTTACACCAGCGCTTGCCCGCAGCAATACTGATTCCCCTTTGCATATCGCTGTATCTGGCCACGCATGCACATCTGTTCCTATAATGGTAGCATAAGTACTGTCTGTAACCTTGCAACCACCTAAAGAAAAGACTTGTACATAATACATTCCGCTATCGCCCAACGAAGAATGAAATATATGGGGATAAGGAATATTATCGTAAAAACCATTAGGCCCTGTCCAGATATAAGAGGTAGCCCCCTCGGCATTGAATTTCAGATCTTCACCAGCGCATACCGGGGAGTTGTTGGAGATAGTATAATTCTTAGGAAGACCATCTACTTCCACCCGCTTGGTATTAGAGACAACCCGGCAATTGGGATTGGCCACGTTCGATGCATCAGCGCCACTCAATCGAAATAAAAAAGTATCAGGGGTTGAAAAAACTCTTGCATAGACTGCATTAGTTGCGCCGGGAATATCTGTCCAGGTCATACCGTCATCTGTACTCTGCTGCCATTGTAATGCCGGGTTAGGATAGTAAGCATCCATCGTACCGCTCATTTGCACAGTACTATTATGCTGGAAGCAAATACTTTTAACTAATGTTGTTAACGGTTCAAAATCGAAACCAATGGCCGCTTTCGGCCCAATTGGGCGGATCTGAATATCATCTATTGCAAAATCTTCTGCACACAAATAGGTCCGATTTAATAAAGTTATTTTAAACACCAGTTGGCTAACACCGGCAGGCATAGTGAAATCAAATCCCACTTCAGCGAACTTGTATCCCATCAAAGGAGGCGCAGCATAAGAAACTATCGGCGAAGTGGTATCCTTTTTTATTAAGTTCCC
>CALSAT010000039.1:0-14977 GCA_943372905.1 Bacteroides fragilis
ATGAGGGGATGATCGGCGGCACTAAGCTCTCTTCCACTGACTTTTATTTTCTCGAGATTTCGTTTAATGATACTTTCATCCTCACAATGGGTGGCGATAAGTACTTCGCTTTCCCTGAATATCTTATCCAGCGTATTGGGATTATCTACCAGCATATTGCCGGTGCTGCTGCCCATGAATATTTTTATGCCGCAGATATCTTTTCGTTTATTGTTAGTTTTCAAAACTTCATCCGAGTTATCATTGCCCGTCCCCATGAAGAAGGAATAATTGCCCAATGAATTTTGCGAAGCGATGCTGTATTTATCTTCCAGTAACTCTTGTGTGAGTGCATTGGGGATGGTGTTGGGCATTTCCATAAAACTGGTAACACCGCCCGCCACGGCTGCTTTTGCTTCGGTATAGATGTTGGCCTTATGTGTAAGCCCTGGCTCCCGAAAATGCACCTGGTCATCTATACAACCGGGAAAAAGATGCAGACCTTCGCCGTTAATTTCGGTAAATGATGACAGGACACCATCAATCTTCGGTTGAATCTTTTCTATCCGCCCGTTTGTTATCAGCACATCGGCCACAGTAATGCGGCCTTCGTTGACAACCTGTATATTCTTAATCAGGTATTTTTGCATATCTTGTCCGTTGAAATTTAAGCCAAAGTCAAATCCCATGCAATTTAAACAAACCCTTGTAAGACTTGCACTTATCCTGTTCCCAATTTCCGCTTTTTCGCAGTTTACCTACCTGCCGCAGGGCGACAAAGCCAATATTTTGATGGAGAGGCTGGAGATAAAAAGCCAGAACGACTCTTTCTTTAATTTTTCAAAAGTAAAGCCGTTCAACCGCAGGCATACGGTGAGTGCTGTTACTCATTATATGGAACAATTTGGCAAAACCCTTTCCAAAGTGGATGCCTATAATATGCAACGGGTATTTGTAAATAACCTTGAGTATGTTCCTGTTGCAGACAGGGCGAAGTACAATTCTAAAAAGCCGATCTGGAAAAATTTTTACACCACGCCAGGCAGTCTTTATGAAGTGCATATAAAGGATTTTGACCTGGTGGTTAATCCTGTCATTCAGGTTACGGTATCGAAAGAAAGTGATAATGAAGAAACACTGTACCAAAATACAAGAGGAGTTTCCATTCGCGGCAGACTGGCCAATAAGATCGGTTTCTTTTCCACGATCACAGATAATCAGGAAAAGACACCATTCTATGTGAGGGATTTTGTATCTGCGAGAAAAGCCGTTCCGGGTGCCGGTTTTTACAAAGATTTTAAAACCACTGGTTACGATTATTTTGACGCCAGAGGCTATTTTACTTTCAATGTGACCAAATATATTGACGTGGCTTTTGGCTACGACCGAAACTTTATTGGTAATGGATTTCGCAGCCTGTACCTGAGTGATTTCGGGAATCCCAATCTCTTTTTAAAACTCAATACCCGTATCTGGAAACTGAATTACCAAAACCTTTTCATGGAGCTGCATAATGCCGATAACCGTATTGGTGATAAACTGATCGGTAAAAAATATGCGGCCATGCACCACCTGGATATGAATATTACCAAGTGGCTGAACATCGGTTTATTTGAAGGAGTGATCTTTGGCCGGCAAAACCGGTTTGATTTTGGTTACCTCAACCCCATTATCTTCTACCGGTCTGTTGAACAGCAAAACGGAAGCTTTGATAACTCAGTGGTGGGACTGGATGTGAAAGCCAACCTGAAGAAGAAGATTCAGATATACGGACAATTACTGCTGGATGAGTTCAACCTTACCGAAATAAAGGCTGGCAATGGCTGGTGGGCCAATAAATTTTCGATGCAGTTGGGTGCCAAGTATATCGATGCATTTGGCATCAGCAACCTCGACCTGCAATTGGAACATAACAGGGCCCGCCCTTTTACTTATTCCCACAACGATTCAGTGGCTAACTATACTCATTATAACCAGCCGCTGGCGCACCCGCTGGGGGCTAATTTCAGTGAGGTGATCGGTATTGCCCGCTATCAGCCCGCACCTAAATGGATGGCTGTTGGTAAACTTATTTATTATACCCAGGGCCGGGACAGCAGTGCCTTGAGCTATGGCAGTAACATCTTTTATCCTAACATTCCCCCTTTTCGCCAGGGTGATTATGGGTATGAGATAGGCAGTGGCTGGAAGACGAATGTGTTGCTGGCATCCCTATTAGTATCTTACGAGTGGAAAGAGAATTTCTTTTTCGAATTCAGCGCCCTTTACCGTAAACAGGAGACTAAAACAGCACCTATTACTTCGGCTAACAGTTCTGTCATCACTTTAGGCTTACGATGGAATATGCAAAGAAGGGATTTTGATTTTTGATCATACAACGGGAGGGGCTTTATCAGCCCAAAGACCATCTTTATTCGGAGCCTTATAGATGGATTATCCTTCTAAATGGATAGTGAACATGATCATCCGGGACTGTATCTTATCAAATACATTGGAGAATTTCAGGTTTTCATCACGGGCATGCAGGTTCTTCAGCCCATTGCTGATCTTTATTTCGGGGGAGAAAATAAAACTGGGGAAATAGAAATTAAAGCCGATGCCAAACTCCGGACCGAAATCATACTTTTCAATCTTGATCAGTTCTTCTGCTTTCTTGGCCCGGGCATTACTGGCCATATCTATATCCGCTTTTATACCTGCCAGGGTGTACACCCGGAAGTTGCCAATACGATCACTGTGAAATTTTATACTGAAAGGGAATGATACGATGATGGATTCCACTTTCTTGGTCACCTGTTTGTCGCCATTAATATCCGGATACTTCAGATCGTAAAAAATATTTCGCTCTACAAATTGCAGTTGCGGATTGAAGCGAAGCTGAAAACGGTTAGATAAACGAAATGTAGCATTAAGCCCAAGAGCGATGCCACCTGAGTTCACAGGTTCTGCCACAAACACACTATCATATTGAAGGAAACGGGGGTGCAATTCTGTCTGAAACCGGGCTGAACTGGCTCCGAGGGTAATGCCAAAAAAATAAGGCTTTTCATCATGCTCTAACATATTCAGCTCCGGCTTGCCGATCTGCGCATGGCTATTGTATGAAAACAGGAAGCTTCCACACAGTAAAAATGATACAGTGAATATTTTTAAGAAGGTTTTCTTCCGGAGTAAATGCAACATATTCCAAAGCTCAGTGGTTTACAATCGGTGCTGGTGTAGCCCACTTTTTTTAAAATGTCAGTAAATAATTGGCGATCCGGAAAAGCATTAGCCGATTCATTCAGGTATTGATAGGCTTCTTTGTTTTGTTTAAACCAGCGGGCCACCTGCGGAGCTACCAGGCCCATATACAGGTTGTAAAAACTTTTTACTGCTTTTTGCCGGGGTTTTGAAAATTCAAGTACCACTAAACGTCCGCCGGGCTTTAGCACCCGAAGCATCTCTGCCAGGCCGTTTTCCAGGTTTTCAAAGTTCCGAACTCCAAATGCCACCATCACGGCATCAAACGTATTTTCTGCAAATTTTATTGTTTCTGAATCCCCGGTGTGTAAGTGGATTTTATCCCCAAGTTGTTCTTTCTCAATCTTTTTTCTGCCCAGTTCAAGCATTCCTTCCGATATATCTATTCCCGTTATTTGTGCCGGCCGGAGCATCTTATAGGCCATCAGGGCCATATCAGCGGTGCCTGTAGCCACATCCAGTATGTGCTGCGGGTTGTCTTTTTTCAATAAACGGATCGCTTTTTTGCGCCAGCCAATATCCGTTCGGGCTGATAAGAACCGGTTCATTACATCATACTTACCCGCTATTTTGTCAAACATTTCGGCCACTTGTTCCTTCTTGCTTTTGCCGGAATCTTTAAAAGGGATGATATTATCGTGCGGTAGTGGTGCTGACATGGGCGCAAAGGTAAGATTGAGAGACGGTTTTTGGCTGCTTGTTTAAGGGGTAGTGTGGAAAAAACTGGAACATACCCACTAGTGTGATCAATTGGTTTCAGTGCCGTTGATGCTGAATAACCCTTATTTACTTCTTTTGGTATTGCTGCTGCCCGTTACCTTTACAGGATGGAAGTTAGCAGCGCCAAATATATCATCAGCAGCCCCGGCTACAAAGATTGCCCCCCGGCAGATAAGCCGGAATATGCCTTTATAGGAAGGAGTAATGTTGGCAAGTCTTCGCTCATCAATATGCTGACAGCGCAGGTAAACCTGGCGAAAACGTCTGCCACCCCAGGCAAAACAAAGCTGATCAATCATTTTGAAGTGATCTCGCCGGCTGGCCAACGGCAGAAGGAAAAGAGGGGCAAACCAATCGTTTGGAATATTGCTGACTTGCCCGGCTACGGCTATGCGGCCACGGTGTCGCAAAAAGCCCGGAACAACTGGGGAAACATGATAGAATCGTACATCCGCAAAAGGGAGAACCTCGTTTGTGTGTTTGTGCTGATAGACAGCCGTCATACCCCCCAGGCTATTGACCTTGAGTTTATTAACCAATTGGGGGAATGGCAGGTACCTTTTGTACTGGTGTTTACCAAAACGGACAAGAATAAGCCGGGTGCCACAACCCGGAATGTGGATCTTTTTTTACAACGATTATTGGAGACCTGGGAGGAGCCGCCACCATATTTCCTCAGTTCGGCTGCAAAAAGAATAGGCCGAAAAGAAATTCTGGACTATATTGGAGGGCTAAACAGCAGTTTTACAAAGCTTTAGCTGAAAATACCCAAAAAGAGGTATGTTTTTTTTCAGAGATTTATAATACTTTGCACCATATTACGAACCACTTATGAGATCACTCTTATCCGAAAGAAATATCGTGGTAGTGCTATTTGTACTGGTACTTATCACTTTTTCACTGGCACAGGAAGACAGTAAGAAAATGGAACAATTATACTCGGGCTCCCAAGCTGCCGCTGTCTCCCATTACCTTACACAGCATTCTGCTGAAATGAAAGCACCTGCAACAGAGATCAATAACGAAGTTTCTTCGCCTGTTACAGAATAATATACCCACTTACCCGTATAGGGCTACTTTATCAGTGTTTTAGCTTTGCTGAAAAGCAATTAAATGAAAATTATTTTCCCGTTACTGTTTCTTGTTCCGATTGTTGTTTTTTGTCAACCGGAAGAAGCAGGCAATAAGAACACAACGCTTAATGCCCGGCGCACAGATTCCATTGTTTCTTACCAGGCAAAAAAGAGAGACAGCATGATCATTATGCAGGCACAGGCTGATACCGACCTTATCCGTCAGCAGCTCAATAACAATGTGAATACTATCCTGGCGATACAAAAAGAGAATAAGGAACAGCAGAAAAAAGCGACTATAAGACGGATAGCTTTTGGAGCAGGATTATTGGTATTACTGATCTTTGGGCTCAGCCGCAGGAGGAAAAAATAGGGGTGAAGAAGCTATGTACAGAGGTTTCTCCGTAAGGAACACACCATTGTTCGGGGTGCTGTATTTAGTTTACCACCTTATTGGCACAACTGCTGCTGGCAAAAGCCTCAGGTTTTGCTTTGAAGGCAAAGCCCATTCCGAGAATATAACCCATTGCTTCCTTTAAGGCATCATTACTCTTGAAGCTGGGATTAGTGTTGATGTCGGCATGCACTTCCATATCCACATTGTACAGGGTAAACAGGTTACAAAGTTCATACGCAATTTCAATGCTTTTCGCTACCTCCATCAGCATACGTTCTTTAATAGTGAACTGCTGGCGGGTTTTTTCATTGTGGATGAACATGAAACCACCATGTCCTTCCCGGAGGAAGACAATTACAGTGGCAAATTCTGTTTCCTGTCCTTTTACCTGTGAATCGGTGCCGATGCAAACCTTCAGCCGGAAACCTTTTTCTGTTTCCCGCCGGATGGCATTTTCAACAGCTTCCATGATGGGTAGTTCAATCGGGTCGCCATTAAATTTTCTCCAGATCATATAAAAAGAGGTTTTCCTAAGTTACAGGAAAACCTCTTACAAACAATAGGGGGTACGGATTATTGCCCCGCACAAGGCGGCGGGACGGAAAAAATTATTGCAGAATTAATTTATCGGTCCATTGTTCAGCGGCGCCGGTAAAGCGAATCATATACATACCACCGGTGATGCCTGCTGTGCTGATCGTGTTAAAACCATTGGTCAGTTGTCCTTTGCGAACAGTTTTACCATTCAGGTCATACACCTGGTAGGTGAAATTGCCAGGACTTGTTATGGCCACGGTCTGATTGCTCACCAGGTTGCTTACCAGCTGAGGTCTTGGAGAGGCACCAACTTTGCGCAGCGTAATGATATTGGAGTAATACTGCCTGCCATTATCAAACGTTACATTCAGGCGGTATTGTGCTGCTGATGAAAGCAGTGGTTTGTAAATAAAGGAACGGGCATCATTAGCCGTTTGTGTTACCGGGCTGAAGTGTATGCCGTCAGCAGATGTTTCCAGGATCAGTTGTGTAACCTGTTCATCTGCATCAATGATCCAGTTGAGCTGGTGTTTATCACCGTTCAATTGTCCATTGAGTTTTAATACCCTTAACGGAAGGGGATTGCCGGCTATCAATTGCCCCTGCAGGGCATAAGAACCAAGACTGGCGTAGTTGGGTGCATACACATTTCCCCGGCCTTCTACTTTAATATAATAGGTGCCGGCATTTAGCATAGTGTCCACCACAGAATTCAGTAAAGTACCCGGGTTATATACATTTAGCTGGGTTTCCGACCCATTGTACAGGGTAACCTGTAAATCAAGATTAGAACCCGCATTGCCGGTGCCTACATTGTATGGTACGGCATTGAGTATAAACCGGCCGGCAGCTGGTATGATGAACCGGATAAAATCCTGGTCGGTATTGTTTTCCACCACGCCATTAATAGCAAACTGGTTGCTGCTGAAGGTAGCAGCCGTAGCCGTGCTAAAAGTGCCGGGATGATCATCTGTACGGAATGTAATACCATTGGTGGCAAAAGGATCTGTATTGGTAATGATGGAAAGATCGCTTTGGTAGTTGGAGCAGCCGTATGGGTTAGGGCCATTGTGCCATACGGTAAGGTTTTGGTAATAGCCAACCCCCATGATAGGGGCCCAGCCAATTTCACCGGCACCCTGACCACCATTGTACTCGGTAATGCGAACACAATTCGCATCATACGCCGCCTGGTGATAGAGGCCGAGAGTGTGGCCTGCTTCGTGTGAAGTGGCCTCCGCAATGTTCTTGGGCCGGCTGGTAAGATTAGCACCGCCGGAGAACAGTGATGCAAATACAAAACAGGGTGTGTCATCGCCATCATTAAAAGAACCCGGAACAGCCACTCCGCCTGTAGCCATATACCACTGCCAGGTAGAAGTGAGAATCACCCTCATGCGCCTGTTCAATGGGGCAGCTAAAAATTTAGTGGAGTCTGTTGTTACATTTACGGTGAAGGGACGGTAGTCTTCTGCCACCCGGTTAAAGATGATAGTGATCTGTTCATTGCTAAGATCTGCCGGAGCACAATATATAGGACCGTTATAATTCCAGGAAGTGCCATCTACGGTATGTCCGTCAAAATCTAGGAAGATAACAGGCCCGGCAGAAGGATAGCTGCTAAGCTTGGGAACCTGGGCATTTACGGACAAGGCGCTGATACAACACAGCAGCAACAGGCCGGATCTGAATAGGTTTTTCATAACAAGTAGGATTTAAGTTGTTCAATAGGTACAAAGGATGAAAAGGATACGGGATGTAAAAACGGGCAAATAGAAAATTTTATTCGTTTACGATATCATAGTAATTTCTTTTTACCAGCGAGAAGCGGTCATTGAGATATTGCAGTTCATACACATCTCCATGTTGCCTGCTGAGAAGGCGGCCGGTGTAAGTTATGCTGCCATCGGTATTGGTGATCCTGGATACAGTGAGCACAGCACCATTGAAATTGGAAGAACGGACCACTACGCTCCTGATCCTGTTCTCATATTTACTAACGGTGGATACCACTTCGCCTGCAAAACGGAACGAACTGCCGGTGGCAATATTCAGGTCCACCGCAGCGCCTACTGAAGCCAAAAAAAGATTGTTAATAGTTGTAAGATCAACAGCGATCTTTTCGGGGTAAGCGGCAAACAATTTGGGTTTGTTGTAATCCGGTTCATTTACCGGGGGCACTTCGCTGTTTTGAGCAAAGGCGCTGAGGCTGAAAAGGCTTATGCATGTGCATAGCACTGTGGTACGAATGTTTTTCATTTTAACTTTTTAGAGTCAACAGGATATTGTTAAGCGAACCTGGTTAGGGTTGCAGTTCTCATTGGGGACGGTGATACAAGATTTGTGAAAGTTTTTTAGGCTTCCAAATCCTAAGTAAAGAAATCAGTAAGAAAGAGGGTTAGTACAAGGTCTGTCTCGTAAAACTTCGATGAAGGCGGCGTATTATTTACGAACTAGTATTGGTTTGTACTTAGCATCACCAATGTGCAGGCTTCCATCGTTTTTATTCCCTGGGCACGGGCCATAGCGTCCAATTCATCGTTTTCTGCACCTGGGTTGAAGATGATACGGGCTGGTTTAAGTGAAAGGATATAATCATAATACTCCTGCTGGTGCTGGGGATTGAGATAGAGGGTAATGGTATCAATATTGGTAAATTCTATTTTCTCTGTTTCCACCGGCACATCAGCCACACGGGTTGGTTTTCTTCCTATGGCTACTACGGGATGGTCATGATTTCTCAGTCGCTGAATGGCGAGGTAACTATACCGGGAAGGATTATCAGAGGCGCCAAGCACCAGTGTTTTCTTTTGTTCCATTTGGTAAAACTAAGCCGATTTTCTATCTAAAAAAGATGGTATTGTTTCCGGGGTATTTTACTGATAATATCTGACAGCGCTTCTTTCAATACAGGGTATTTGAATTGGAAACCGGTTTCGGTTATTTTGGTGGGAACAACCCAACGGCTTTTCAGTACCAGTTCAGTCTCTGTACCGATCAGGGCAGCACCTAATTTCAGCATCCAGGTAAAGGCGGGTAAACCAAAGCCGGTATTTGTTACTTTACGAAGCGTTTGCATGAATTCAGCATTTGTAACGGGCCCGGGTGAAGAACAGTTATATGTTCCTTCAATAGAGTCATCCCCTGCAATCCACCCGATCATCCGGCAGGTATCTTCTATATGCACCCAGCTATACATTTGCCGGCCGCTGCCCTGCCGTCCTCCCAGACCGAATTTCAGCAGGTTGAAATAGGGTATCAATACTCCGCCGGTACCCAAGGTGATGGCCATACGAAGGGCTACTTTCCTGGTAGAAGGAGTGGGCTGTTCATAGAATGTTTTTTCCCATTGCCGGCATACGTTTACAGAAAAGCCATCCTGAAATTCGCCGTTGTATTCATCCTGTGGCGTGTCCATCGCATGGCGGTAGATAGTGGCTGAAGATGCATTGATCCAAAGCCGGGGAGGGGTTTTACATTCCTCTATGGCTGCGCCAATTGCTTTCACCGCATTAAGGCGACTGTTCAGTATCTCATCTTTATTCTTTTGGGTATAACGGCAGTTCACCGTTTTACCAGCCAGGTTGATGATGAGGTCGGCATTGTTTAATTCTGCTGCCCAGGGTCCGGTTGTTTTACCATCCCATTTTACGAACCGTGTTTGCAGCAGGTCGTCTTTGGTTAATGAAGTATAATGATTGCGGTTGTTCTCCGTATTCGGTAATTGCCGGGTAAGTACCACCACCTGGTTCTCTTTTCCAAAATATTTGATCATTTCCTGTCCCATAAAGCCGGTGCCGCCTGCCAGTATGATCTTTTTGTTTTTCATGTTGCCTATTTAAGGTGTATCAATTCTTTGTTTTTGATGCTGCGCCATTCTTTTACGCCGATTGTAAAATACCAAATGGCAAACATGGGTGAAACGATAAGCAGGGCAAATAGATAAAACATAATTAGCGGCAGCCCGATAGAAAGCGACAGATAACACAGTATGCCGATGATACCCGTCCATAAAATTGTTTTACCGTAGCTGCGTCGATCTTTCAGGGCCAGCCAGCTTTCACCTAAAAGGGAATGTACCAAAAGGCTGAGAACCTGCCAGCCCCCCATAATAAAGTATAGGTTGAAGAGGTTGTAGCTGTTTTGGGGAATCATTATGCAGACCAAGCTGCCAACCAAAATACCTGCCTGAGTGACAATGTCTGTAAGTTTAAAGAGTTTCATAAAAGTATTTTAACTTTCAGTAATAATTGAAAGAACTGCAGTAAATAAAAGCCGGTCTCACCCGGCCATAACATCGGCTCATCTGCCTGTTTTTATTCTCTTCCATTCCACATAAGTAATGACTGTATAAAATAAGCCTAGCAAAATGGCTGGTACCAATGTATAGATCATCGTTTCCAAACCAGCCATACTGTACTTATCGTCTTTGTCACCAGTGCGGGATGCCGAGCTTTGTGTCAGCGCAATGATTATGAGTAAAATGACAAGACCGATGCCGATAAGATGCAGTTTTCGCCAGCCTGCTTTTTTCCACGTCTGCGGACCCGCAGCGGCATTTACCAGTAAGCTAATGATCTGTAAAAGACCAAGTGCAACGATGAAGAGGCCGGGGCTGAGTGTGTCTGCATTGCCTGCCACCATGGAAACGATACTTATTGTGATCAGGATAATTTGGAGAAAAAAATCAATCAGTTTGAAAGATCTCATACCCGTGTTTATTTGAATATTTTCATTAGGGCACCTACGAACCAGCTTTCTTCCGCTTTGATCATAGTGTCCAGTGTTTTGTCAGCCTGTTTTCCAAGTTTCTTAATGCTGCTGACGGTATCAACAAAGGCTTTTACGTTTTTATCTCTTTTGTCGCCTTCCACTTCTTCCAGTTTATCCAGCAACTGCAGCATAGGCTCCAGTTCCCTTTTCTTCCGCTCTTTTACTATTTGCTTTACCACTTTCCAGATATCCTTCTCGGCAGAAAAGTACTCTTTTCTTTCACCCGACAGCAGCACTCTTTCCACCAGGCCCCAGTTGATGAGTTCCCGGATATTCATATTGGTATTGCCCCGGCTGATGTTGAGTTCTTCCATTATATCATCCTGTGTAATAGGATCTGGGCTTACCAGCAGCAGGGCATGTATTTGAGCCATAGTACGGTTTATGCCCCAATGAGTACCAAAGGCACCCCAGCTGCTGATGAATTGTTGTTTGGCTTCTGTAAGTTTCATACAGCAAAGCTACAGGACTGATTCCGAATTTTCAAAATTTATTGAAAATAAGGTCATGGTAGTTGCAAGAGAGATATTTACCGGGGATCTTTTTCAGGTATGCAGGTTGGAGTTTTTCTTAAATGAAACCTTATTAAGTCTTATAATAAACCAGTTGATAATGCCGAGAATAGCTGCCACTACTCCTATTTTAATTAGCAGTGGGGAATGGCTTCCATCCAGGAATTTTAAAATAAAACTGAATAGAATGGAAGACCCGGCAGTTACCAGGAAAAGTCCGGACCAGGAAAAGGTGTAAAATTCTTTGTCATCCATACAGTGGTATTTATATAAAGAAGCAGCAATTTTTATTTATGTCAAATGATGTGCTATCATTTATTTGGTAATTAAGGCCTACCACTTACTGCCGGTAAGCAATAATTCAGATATGCCTGCAACAAACCTGCCACAACACTACCGGTAAACAAAAAAGCCATCCGAACGGACAGCTTTTTGTTTTATTACGTAGTACAGTTACTTTATAACAACATGGTGATCGGGTTCTCCAGGTATTTCTTGAACGTTTGAAGGAACGCAGCGCCTAAGGCCCCATCCACACTTCTGTGGTCGCAACTCAGGGTTATTTTCATCACATTGCTTACGCCAAACCCTTCTCCTTTTCGTACCACTATTTCTTTTATCCGGCCTACTGCCATGATGCAGCTATCGGGAGGATTGATAATAGCCGTAAACTCTTCAATATCCATCATGCCCAAATTGGAAATGGTAAATGTATTACCGCTGAATTCATTGGGCTGCAGTTTCTTATTCTTTGCTTTGCCAGCCAGTTCTTTACTTTCTGCTGCAATTTGCGGCAGTGTCTTTTGATCAGCAAAACGTATGACCGGAACGATGAGTCCATCTTCAATGGCTACTGCTATACCGATATGAATATGGCTGTAGCGGCGGATCTTATCACCCATCCAGGAGGCATTTACGGCAGGATGCTGACGCAATGCCAGTGAAGCGGCTTTTACCACCATGTCATTGAAACTGATCTTTACCGGGCTTATTTCATTCAGTTGCGTTCTTGCAGCCATCGCATTGTCCATATTGATCTCCATCGTAAGATAGAAATGCGGGGCGCTGAATTTACTTTCTCCCAGCCTCTTCGCAATCACATTGCGCATCTGTGAATTAGGGATATCGGTGAACCCTTCCTGTCCTGCAACAAAGGCCGGAACAGTTGCCGCAGCTTTGGCAGCCGGGGCAGTTGTTGCTACCGGCGGTGCCGCAGAAGGTTTATAACTGTCAATATCGGCTTTAATGATCCGGCCGCCATCACCCGTACCGCTGATGGCTGTAATGTCAATCCCTTTTTCAGCAGCTAATTTTTTTGCCAACGGAGAAGCTTTTACCCGTCCGTTATCAGTGGATGAAGTAGTCGCTGCAGCAATAGCTGGTTCTGTTTGAGCTTTTGGGCTTTCCGTTGCAACAGGTTGATGATCTGCCGCCGGTTGTATAGTACCAGATGCAGCTGCTACAATAGCCGCCACATCCACTTTCCCTTTTTCGCCTATCACACAAAGCAAACCATTCACGGGTATCTTTTCTCCCTTTTGTGCGCCAATATGTAAAAGAGTTCCGTTCTTATAGCTTTCCAGCTCCATGGTGGCCTTGTCTGTTTCTATCTCGGCCAGCACTTCGCCTTTCTTTACGGTATCGCCCACATTTTTATGCCAGGAAGCGATCACCCCTGCTTCCATCGTATCACTCAATCGTGGCATCAGCACCACTTCGTCCATTTTGGAAATGTCAAGAGAGGTGACTGGTTGTTCGTTGGCAGTTGGTTGTTTCTCAGCGGCAGCTTTTTCTGGTTTGGTGTCGGTCACTGCAGCACTATCAGCGGCGGCCAGTTTTCCTTTCAGCAGGGAGGAAACGTCTTCCCCGGCCTTACCTACAATGGCCAATAGTTCATCCACCTGAATCTTAGCTCCTTTATCTCCGCCAATGTGCAAGAGGGTTCCGTCTTTATAGCTTTCCAATTCCATGGTGGCCTTATCGGTTTCGATCTCTGCCAGCAGGTCTCCTTTTTTTACGGTATCCCCAATTTTTTTATGCCACGCAGCAATGACACCTTCTGTCATAGTATCGCTAAGGCGGGGCATCAATATCACGTCAGCCATGTACCTATTAATTTTGGCCGAAATTAAGGTAAAAACGGCAATTAGGCGGTCGTGGTTAAGGCCCTCCGGGTATTAGTTTCTTCTTTTTTTAAACCGGCTTTCCCTATTTTGCTGCCCTAAACATCTTCGTATGTCTCAGGATTTTGTTTATCCCCTTACCCCGGCCAATGTCCCTGCATCTGTTACGGAGCCATCGCCCGCATTTAAGAAAGAAGTATCCGGTGTGATGGGGTCAATATTGTTCTTCTTTATTGTGTATGCACTGCTGTTGTTATTATCTGCCGCCCTGGTGGCAGGGTGTGTGTATGCCGGCATCGCCATCATTGTAAATGTGCCCCGTCTTATCACTATCGTGGCGGGTATCGGGCTTATCGGTGTGGGAGTGATGGTGTTTATATTCCTGGTGAAGTTCCTGTTTTCGGTATCGAGGTATGACAGGTCGAATATTATCGAGGTTAAGGAAAATGAACAGCCTGCACTTTTTGGTTTCATCCGGCAACTGACCAAAGACACCCAAACACATTTTCCAAGGAGGATATACTTGTCAGCAGATGTAAATGCCTGTGTATTCTATGATTCCAGCTTCTGGAGTATGTTTTTCCCGGTGAAGAAGAACCTGCAGATAGGACTTGGCCTGGTGAATTCGGTAAATGTGAGTGAGTTCAAAGCGGTGATGGCGCATGAGTTTGGCCACTTCTCACAGCGCAGTATGAAGCTGGGCAGTTTTGTATACAACGTGAACAAGATCATCTACAATATGCTCTTTGACAACAAAGGCTATGCAAGCTTTCTGCAAAGCTGGGCTAGTATAGATGGCATCTTTGCCATTTTTGCCAGCATTACGGCAGGTATTGCGCAAGGTATCCAGGGCATCCTTCGGGGCATGTACGGATTGATCAATAAGAAATACATGGGCTTGTCCAGACAAATGGAGTTTCATGCAGATGCCGTGGCGGCCAGTGTGAGTGGCAGCCACAGCCTCGGCACGGCGTTGAAAAGAATTGAACTGGCTGCTTCCTGCTATGATATTACCCTGCAGAAATGTGACGACTTTTTTAAGCAGAATAAAATAAGCCATAACATTTACCCGAAACAAAAACTGGTGCTGCAAAAGATAGCGGAGGAATACAAGCTGCCGTTACAGAATGGACTGCCGCAGATAAGTGATGAGTTCTTTAAGAACAGCAACACCTCCCGGATCAATTTTAAAGATCAATGGGCCTCGCATCCTTCTACAGAAGACAGGATCGAACACCTGGACAAACTGGCCATACCGGCTGAAATAATGGAAGAAAGTGCCTGGGTGCTTTTTACCAATAAAGAACAACTGCAGCAACAGCTTACACAAAAGATATATGAAGCCGTGCAATTGCCACAGGATGCAGCAACGGTGGATGAAACAGAGTTTAATAACAAACTGAACCAGGACGCTTCGCAATTTTCATTTCCGGAAGCGTACAATGGTTTTTATGATAACCACCAGGTAACGATCATGGACACAAGTGAGCTGGATAATGAACCTGGAGGAGCCATCACATTTGATGAGCTTTTTACAGCAGAGCATGCGGCGCTGGCTAAAAAGATCAATACGACAGCCAATGATATTGAAATAGTGAAGGCTATCAATGAGAAAAGGAT
>CALSAT010000040.1:0-14974 GCA_943372905.1 Bacteroides fragilis
GAAGAGTGGGAGAAAAAGATCCGGCCGCCGCTTCTCATGCCGGTATGCAGGCATTGATCATGTCGCTCATAGCTACGGTTTTTATCAGTGCTGCCGGCCTGGTCTTCGCACCGGATATTCTACGGCTGATGGGTGCCACCCCGGAAGTAGTAAGGGATGGAACAGTTTTCACCCGCATCATGCTGGGTGGAAGTGTGGTCATCATTCTGTTGTTCCTCATCAATGGTATCTTCCGTGGTGCTGGTAATGCGGCTATGGCCATGCGCAGCTTGTGGATCGCCAGTATTATCAATATCATTTTATGCCCGGTGCTGATTAATGGATATGGCCCATTTCCTGAACTGGGTTTAAAAGGCGCTGCTATTGCCACCGTAATAGGCAGAGGCACCGGGGTGCTGTATCAATGCTATCATTTATTCTGGAGTAAAAAGAATACGATCAGTTTCAGTAAAGAGCATTTTATCATTGACTTTCCGCTGATGAGATCATTGATAAAAATAGCCTGGCCTGCCACCTTCCAGTTCATTATTGCTTCCGGAAGCTGGATCGTATTATCGCAATTGGTAGCCGTAACAGGCGGCACTCATGCCTCTGCCGGTTACCAGATCGCTATCCGCAACTTAGTATTCTTTATTTTACCCGCCTGGGGACTGAGTAATGCGGCTGCCACACTGGTGGGACAGAACCTGGGTGCCAAACAACCCGACCGGGCAGAAAAAAGTGTATTGCTGGCTACGAAGTACAATGCCATTTTTATGTCTGCCGTAATGCTTACGTTCATCTTCTTTGCTAAACCGATCGTTGGCATTTTTACCAGTGAACCGGAAGACCTTCGCTTTGGCGCACAATCATTACAAATAATAGGTGCCGGTTTTATCTTCTATGGCATCGGTATGGTGATGATCCAGTCACTGAACGGTGC
Organism: Bacteroides fragilis; assembly: GCA_943372905.1. Lineage (GTDB taxonomy): Bacteria > Bacteroidota > Bacteroidia > Chitinophagales > Chitinophagaceae > JJ008. The sequence continues at coordinate 923 of CALSAT010000040.1, forward strand.
GGGGGATACAAAGACGCCCACAAGGATCAACCTGTTTTGTTTCTGGTTGCTGCAAATACCATTGGCCTACCTGTTGGTCAAGGTTTTTCATATGGGTGTGGTAGGCGCCTTCATCGCCATACCGGTGGCGGAAACCGTGCTGGCCATTACTGCCTGGTATTACTTTAAGAAAGGAAAATGGAAGGAGGTGAAAGTTTAGATAATAAAGGACAGATAATAGTTTTTCCTCTATGGCGAATTTTGCGTCTTTGAAGCTGATCAATGATTGAAAAACTATTATCTGTTAGTTATTAATTATTATCTATCCGGGTTTTATTATTTTTAATATCTCATTCCCTTTTTATGAATAATGTAATAGACCAGAACCGGGTCCGCCAGGTGTTCTTTATTATCCTCATCCTGTTGCTGGGTATCCTGTTATTTTTTGAATTATACAGTTTTCTGCCTGCGATGCTGGGAGCTATTACTATCTACATCTTATTGCACAAGTGGATGTTTTATCTTACTGAAAAGAAAAAATGGCGTAAAGGCTGGACGGCCGTGCTACTTATGTTATTCTCTTTCGTTGTCATCCTGCTTCCTGTAGCCCTGCTGGTAAATATGCTTTCTTCCAAAGTAAGTTATGCAGTGGCACATTCTGATGAACTGGTACAGGCATTGAAAACTGTAGTGGCGAGTATTGAAGACCGGTTTAGTGTAACGCTGGTCAGTGATGAGAATATCAATAAAATGGGAGGCACTATTGCCAAAAGTTTGCCCGGCATACTTGGCGCTACCTTCAATACACTTACGACCATCTTCTTTATGTACTTCATTCTTTATTTTATGTTGGTAAACGGCCGGCAAATGGAAAACACCCTCTACGAACATGTACCCCTGAAGGACAAGAATGTGAACCGGCTGGGCAAAGAAATACATATGATGGTGATGTCAAATGCCATCGGGATCCCACTTATCGCTTTTGCACAGGGAGTAATTGGACTGGTGGGTTACTTAATAATAGGAGTGGATGAACCCATATTTTGGTTTGGCGTCACCTGTATTGCGGCCATGCTGCCCGTGGTAGGCGCTGCGCTGGCCTATATTCCTTTAGCGATTATCTTTTTTGCCAATGGAGATTCTGGCCGCGGCATTGCCATGCTGATATTTGGTTTTGGCGTGATCGGTACCGTGGATAATGTGTTGCGCTTTACCTTATTAAAAAGGCTGGGCAATGTACATCCTCTTACAACGGTATTCGGAGTTATCATCGGGCTAAACCTGTTTGGCTTCATTGGGCTTATATTCGGGCCATTACTTATTTCCCTGTTCATGCTGCTGCTCAAGATATATTCCAGCGAGTTTATTACCAAACGGCGGGATATTAATAAGATCATGGAAAATTAAACCAAACTTACTTTTCATTATTAATGGCGGTTAAGTATATCTGATTAGTAAAACGTATTTTTTCTCGTTGTTCTCGTGCTACCTGTTCGTAGTTCTTCGCAAAATATTATAAAACAGATCTTTATTACTTGCAGTTGTAACATTCGCATAATATTTTGTGCTGGCTGTCGTTTTTAAAATCTGGCCGGCACAAATAACCTGAAAAGGTTAGCCGGTGAAACCCGTACCCTGAGTGAGAAAACTAATTATTCCAATATCCATGGGATTACTGTGCACATCGTTCACCGTTATCCCCTCTACACCTGCTGCCAACAGCTATAATGCTGCTCCTGCACGGTCGGTGGATTCAACTTCAATGATAAGTGCTGCTGAGTTGTTATACTGTGGTACTAACCTCGAAGGGTTGGGATTATCAAGAAGTGCATTCGATAATGCATGGAAAGGATACCAGCGCCTGCTTGGCAAAAAAATGATCACCCGTACAGCTTACTTAACAATCTGTGATTTCAGCCAGTCTTCTGCAAAGAAAAGATTGTACATTATAGATGTAGAACAAGGTAAACTTGTAACCAATACCTATGTGGCACACGGAAAAAATTCCGGCGCTGATTACGCCACCAAATTTTCCAACATACCTGAATCACTGCAAAGCAGTCTTGGTTTTTATATTACACAGCAAACCTATACTGGCGAACATGGCCTGTCGCTGCGGATAAATGGTGTGGACCCCGGCTTTAATGATAAAGCACTGGCCAGAAGTATTGTGATACATGGTGCTGCCTATGTGGATGGTGCAAGAGCAAGGGCCGGCATATTCATGGGCCGCAGCTATGGCTGCCCGGCTGTACCGCAAAATGAGTCAGCAAAGATCATTACTACAATAAAAAACGGGACCTGCCTTTTTATCTATCACCCGTCGAAGAATTACCTGCAACGATCAAAAATATTAAACGGCTGATTGGACACATAACAAGGATGGATGAAAAACAAAAAACCCAACGTACCCTATGGTTGGGTTTTTTTGTTTTATAACAATTTACCAATGCTTTGCTGAATAGTAACAATGCCCATATATGTCATCACAGCCACTACCAGCCACCCGATCAGATGCAAGGTGACGGGGTGTTTATATTTTTTTACTATTGATGATTTGGTAGCCGCTACCAGCATCACCGCTAATGCCACAGGTAATATCAATCCATTCACCGCCCCTGCCAGGATCAGCAGCTTTACCGGGTTGCCAACGGCCAGAAAAATGACAGTTGATAAAATAATGAACAGGCTGATCACAATTTTTTCATTATTCCAAACAGCAGGTACTAATGTTTTCCAGAAGGAAACAGACGTGTACGAGGCACCAACAACAGAAGTAATGGCGGCGCTCCAGATCACCACACCAAAAAACTTATACCCCAATTCTCCGGCTGCTGCCTGGAACACAGAAGCGGCTGGGTTAGCAGCAGACAATTTTATTCCCTGCGATACAATACCAAGTGCGGCAAAGAATAACAGGAACCGCATAACGGAGGTGATCAATATACCGCTCACAGAACTCCTTGTTACCTGCGATAAGTTTTGTGGCCCTTTGATACCGGCATCCAGCAACCTGTGTGCCCCGGCAAATGAAATATAACCACCAACCGTTCCGCCTACCAGTGTTACGATCTTCAGCATATCAATTTTCTCCGGCCAGATGGTTCTATACAGTGCATCCGCTACAGGCGGGTGCGAAGAAAAAGCAATGTAAGATGTTAATGCTATCATGATAAATCCCAGCAATTTGGCAAAATTGTCAATCAGTTTACCAGCTTCTTTGTACCAAAAGATACCCAACGCAATTACACAACTGATGACGGCTCCCGCTTTGGCATCAATGCCCGTAAGCACATTCAATCCTAAACCGCAACCGGCTATATTGCCAATATTGAATACCAAACCGCCAAAAGCGATCAACGCTGCAAGGAAGAACCCAAGGCCAGGCAATGTTTTGTTGGCAATATCCTGCGCCCGGTGCTCACTCATCGTTATTATTCTCCAGATATTGAGTTGGGCACCTATATCAAGCAGAATAGAGATGAGAATAACAAAACCAAAACTGGTAAGCAGTTGCTCCGTAAAGAGTGATGTTTGAGTAAGAAAACCAGGACCAATGGCTGAAGTAGCCATCAGGAATGCGGCACCAAGTACAGGCCCCGCCCAGCGCCTTCGCAAAAACGGCTTTTGTATATCCCGATCATTTGAACTGGTATTATCCATTATCTTTTGCTGATTGCTTTATGAATAGCCTTAGCAAATTCAACCGCATACTCACCATCACCATGAATACAGATCGTGTCTGCCACTACAGGAATTTTTTTACCCGACAAAGTTGTAACTGTTCCATCTTCTATCATCTGTAATACCTGCTTTACCACATCACCGGCATTGTCTAACAACGCCCCTGGTTCAGACCGGGGCGTCAGTTTTCCATCATCCTGGTAAGTACGGTCGGCAAATACTTCGCTGGCGGTTCTTACTCCTATGGCTTTCGCTTCGTTAATAGAGTGACTGCCGCTTAACCCGATCAGCAATAATGATGTATCAAAGTCTTTTACCGCCCTGGCAATGGTTGCTGCTAATCCCGCATCCTTCGCTGACATATTGTATAATGCACCATGTGGTTTTACATGGTTTAATTTTATGCCAAGCCCTGTTGTTATGTCCTTTATAATTACAAGCTGCTGTATTACCAGGTCGTACACTTCTTTACTCTCCAGCTTCATTTCACTTCGTCCAAAATTTTCCCTGTCGGGGAAAGAAGGATGTGCACCTACAGCTATACCATATTGCACTGCCCACTTCACAGTTTGCTGCATGGCAGCAGCATCGCCCGCATGATAGCCACAGGCAATATTTGCCCATGATATATGAGGCATTATGAGTTCATCATTGCCTGTTCCTTCTCCCATATCACAATTAATGTATGGGTGCATACAGGTAGTCTTGTAGTTTGAAAATACAGGCATTTTGGAGTTGCTGCAAATGCTGTTGCTGGCGGCCAAGCATTTCTTCAGCGGTGGCATGGTCTGCCAGGCGAAACCAGATGCCATCACCTGCTTTCAGCTGCGCCAGCCGGGAATGATGAGCCGTGATGACCGTGGCGACCTTTGGATAACCTCCGGCCGTTTGATGATCTGCCATCAACACAATCAATTTTCCATCTGGCAATAATTGAATGGTACCAAAGCTTACTGCAGAAGAGATCATTTCCTCATTTGTTACTGTTTGCAGCGGGTTGTTCAGCAGCCGGTATCCCATACGATCAGACTGCTTGGTTACAATGAATGGGGTGGACATAAAAACATCTTTTGCTTCACCGGTCAACCTGTCCCATTCGCTTCCCGGCAATACCAGTAGTTCTTTTGTATCCTCACAGAATTTTACATCAGCCGACCATGGCAGTACTTTAAATTCTTCTTCTTTTAAAAATGGCAGCCATTCCTCTTTTCTTTTTATCCTTATCTCGTCTCCTTTTTCAAGACTGCGTCCCTGGTAACCACCAACACCTGCTTTCAGGTTAGTGCTTTTGCTTTGCAGCCAATCCATCACTTCCATACCGCCTCTTACAGCCAGGTAGGCCCTGGCCCCGTGCAAGGGCCGGTGAAACTGCAGAGCATCGTTTTTATTAACAGCGATGCAATGCAGATTGGGTACCGGCTCCCCATTAATGCTCGCAGAAAAATCAGCGCCGCTTAATGCGATCAGTGCCGGCCGGGAAAACATAAATACTGAAGCAGGAAAATGTAATTCTATCACCGCTTCATTTAGTTCATTACCCACCAATGCGTTGGCCACCTGCATAGCATACCGGTCCATCGCCCCATTCGGATTGATGCCGAGGTGCTGATGACCATAGCGGCCACCATCCTGTATGGTATCCATGATACCGGCTTTAATAATTTTCAAACTCATTTGTGTCGACTAAATACAGACTTATTACTCCCTGTTCTTCTCTTCCGTTTCTTTTATTGTATCAAATTCTTCCTTTGTGATGGAATAAAATTCCACCCTATCGCCCGTTTTTAGCAGAGAGGAATCCTCTTTGCTGCTGTCAAACAATTTCAATGGTGTTCTGCCAATGATCTGCCATCCACCGGGCGAAGCCATTGGATAGATACCTGTTTGCCTTCCTGCAATACCCACACTTCCGGATAATATATTATGTGGTTGTGTTTTACGGGGCATTTCAATTTTTTTATCCACTTCTCCCATATAGGGAAAGCCGGGCAGGAACCCCAGCATGTACACTTTGTATATGGCGGAGGTATGAATATGTACCACTTCTTTTATATCAAGATGTTTGGCCGCAGCAAGCGCCGACAGATCTTTAGCCCAATTCGTATCGTAACAAACCGGTATTTTAAAATACCGGGCAGCCGGGCTTTCTATGGCAGTTAAATCATCTACTAGTTCTGCTGCTTTGCTTTTTATCCATTCATATACCGAAGTACTTGCAGGAATCGCTTTACGAAGAAACACCGGATCGTAGTATAAGGTAAGTGAACTGTAAGATGGTACAGCCTCTGTAAACCCGGGAAAAGGAGCCTGTCGGATTTTATTAAACTGCTGAATAACATGTTCATTGATTGTGTCATCAATGCAATTACCAAAATCAATTGTAATCGCACTGTCACCCAGCGGGAAAATACGGTATGGAAATCCGGTAGTACCCATTTAAATAGCGTTGAAGATAACAACTTAGCGCATACAGCCAATGCCACCTACCGGCCTAAATAGTACCTTTGCGTCCGATGGGTAAATTAAACCGACGAGACACTCTTAACCTTCTATCCAAGCTTAGCTTTCGCCGGGCCTGGAATGGAATAAAGGTGCTGAGTAGTTTTTACGTCAGCAAATGGACAAAAAGACCGGTGCAATGGGGCTATCCAATCTCTATATCATTTGAGCCTACTACTTCCTGCAATCTCCGCTGCCCTGAATGCCCCAGCGGACTGCGGGCCTTTACCCGGCCCACAGGTATGTTGCAAAAAGATTTCTTTAGTGAAACAATAGACCAGTTGCACAAAGAACTGATGTATCTCATATTTTATTTCCAGGGCGAGCCTTATCTTAATCCTGGTTTTTTGGATATGGTGGAATATGCTTCTAAGAAGAAAATTTATACCGCCACCTCTACTAATGCACATTACCTGACCGATACAAACGCCAGGCGAACCATTGAAAGCGGACTTGACCGGCTTATTATTTCAATCGACGGCACCACACAGGATGTGTACCAGCAATACCGGGTAGGCGGCCACCTTAATAAAGTAATTGAAGGCGCAAAAAATATTGTGCGGTGGAAAAAAGAACTGAAAAGCAAAACACCATTCATAGTTTTTCAGTTTCTTGTAGTAAAACCAAATGAACATCAGATAGAAGAAGTAAAAAAGCTGGGCAAAGAAATTGGGGTGGATGATGTGTGGTTTAAAACAGCCCAGGTGTATGACTATGAAAACGACCCGAACCAACTGATTCCCACCATTGATAAATACAGCCGCTACCGAAAAACGGACGTTGGTTATGAGTTTAAGGGGAAACTGGCTAACCAATGCTGGCGCCTCTGGCATGATCCGGTGATAACCTGGGATGGGCTGGTGGCCCCCTGTTGTTTTGATAAGGATGCACAGCATCAGTTGGGCGATCTGAAGAAAAAGCCATTTAAAGAAATTTGGAAAAACGGAGAATACACTAAATTCAGGCAGCAGATATTAAAGGGCCGTAAGAATATTGATATCTGCGCCAATTGCAGTGAAGGGACAAAAGTGTGGGAGCGTTCATAAAAAATTAAACCCTCCTGATTATAAGCAGCCAATGCAAATGCCTTCCTCCATATCTACCCGCTTACATTACCAGCACAAGGTGCTGGTAGATATCATAGACGGGTATACTGATGGGCAGATCAGGCAAAATATAGTGCCGGGGAAATGGTCCATCTTTGAAAATATCGTTCACCTGCAAACCTATCAGCATACTTTCATCAGCCGGGTAAAGCAAATATTGGATGGCCATAAGCCGGAGTTTTCCCGTTATTCGGCGGAAGCAGACCCCTTGTTTTTAGATAATTGCCATAAATCGACCCGTGAAATAATGCAGGACCTCATCACCACCCGGAAAGAGATGACAGCGGGAATGCTTGGTTTTACGGCCACTGATTTGGGCAAAACAGGCACCCATCCTCATTTTGGCAACATGCATCTTCTGCAATGGATGAACTTTTTTTTACTGCACGAAGCACATCACCTGTTTACCGTATTTAAGTTGGGGGCGGAACTCAAAAAGTTATGAGTTGTGAGTTACAAGTATGAAACCTGTAGCTGAAAGTTTATTCCATTGCTTTGGCGACTCTTTGAGGTAAAGTCTCGCAACTCGTCGCTAACAGCCCGCAGCTACCTTACCATTTCTTCATTTCATTAAAGATGGAGGTGTAAAAGGAAGTAAAGCCTTCAAAAAAGTGGCGGAGGGAGTCTGTTACAATTTTCATGGTATAATGATTAAAGGTTCGTGGTACAAAGCAAACTCTTTTCGGGATACCCGGCAATACCCAAAAGAGGTACTTTTTTGCCTGTTTGCTGCCCGGCCAATGTTAACAAATGGCTAAAGCAGCCATCCGGGGAAAATAAATTTGCCTTTTCAATGTTGCAACATTAATTTTGTGGTATTAATTTACTCACCTTAAAAAAATAATACTATGAGCGATTTAAGAACCAATGTGGATCAACTGAACCAAATGATACTGGAAGGAAAGATCCTCGAAGCTTTTGAAAAATTCTATGCCGATGATGTAGTAATGCAGGACAATGACTATCCCGCCCGTGTGGGTAAGGAAGTAAACCGCCAGTTTGAAGAGGCTTTTGTAACGGGCCTTACGGAATTCCGCGGGGCAAAGGTTGTAAATACCCTCATCAGCGACGGGCTGGCAGTAGTAGAGTGGTGGTTTGACTATACGCATAAGGATTATGGTACCCGTAACTACACCCAGTTGGCCGTACAGCGCTGGAAAAATGGCAAGATCGTAGAGGAGAAGTTTTATTATAATAATTAAGGCTTACACGGGCCTCGTCAAAAAGTTTTGGGCAGTCATACCAGCTTCGCCCAAAACTTTTTACTTTTAGCGTAGAAGCAATTATGATGGGTATAGAAAAAGACATTCAGCAGGCCAAATTTCGCAATCCGCACCAAAAGGCGGCCATCAACCTCATCTATACGCTTTCCTGGATGCGGGACAAGACCAAATGTATTTTTGAAACGGAGGACATTACTGCCCAGCAGTTCAATATCCTGCGCATTTTAAGAGGCAGCTTCCCCACACCCCTTTCCACCATGCAGATAAGGGAACGTATGCTGGAAAAAATGAGTGATACCAGCCGCATCGTTGACCGCCTCATTGCCAAAGGATTGGTTAAAAAACTAACCTGCAAGGACGACCGCCGTCTTGTGGATGTGATCATCACCGATAAAGGGAAAAAACTGCTCGAACGGCTCGATGCCCGACAAGATGAAATAGACGGAGTGCTAAAAAATCTTTCAGAAAAAGATGCTAATATTCTGAGTGAATTGCTGGATAAGATCAGGGATGGGGCTGAATAATGTATTTTTGTCACTTACATTATTCATCCGAATCTGAACACATGATTAGAGCAGTTGTCCGTTTATTTTGCCTCCTTCTTTTATCCCCTGTCTCCCTTTTTGCCCAGCCCAAGTATGAATTTCGTGGTGTATGGGTGGCTACCGTAAATAATATAGACTGGCCGCAAGCCAATGCAAATGATCCTGAAAAACAGAAAGCAGACTATATCAGCCTGCTGGAAATGCACCAAAAAAACGGCATGAACGCCATGATCGTACAGGTGCGCCCTGCGGCAGATGCCTTCTACCCTTCTCAATATGAACCCTGGAGCCAGTGGCTTACAGGTGTGCAGGGCCAACCGCCCTCCCCGTACTACGACCCGCTGGAGTTCATGATAAAAGAAACCCATAAAAGAGGAATGGAGTTTCATGCCTGGCTGAATCCCTACCGGGCTGTTCATAATACTGGCGGATCTTCCATTGCCCCCAATCATATCACCCGTATCCATCCCGAATGGTTTCTTACTTATGGAGACAAGAAGTATTTCGATCCGGGCAATAAAGAGGCCCAAAAGTTCGTGGTCAATATTGTGCGGGATATTGTAAAAAGGTACGATGTGGATGCCATTCACATGGATGATTATTTTTACCCTTACCGTATTCCGGGAAAGGAATTTCCCGATGCCGGCTCCTATGCCCGTTCTGGCAGTAAGCTGAGCAAAGACGACTGGAGACGGAGCAATGTCGATTCGATCATCGTAGCCCTTCATGCCGCTATCAGGCAGGAAAAGAAACTGTGCCGGTTTGGTATTTCCCCTTTTGGCGTATGGCGAAATAAAAGCCAGGACCCTGAAGGAAGCGACAGCCAGGCCGGACAAACCAACTATGATGACCTGTATGCTGATGTTTTGTTATGGTTGAAAAAAGGATGGATCGACTATATCACCCCGCAACTGTACAGGGAAATAGGCGATGATAAAATGGCTTATGAAAAATTGCTGGATTGGTGGAGCCGCCACAGTTATGGTAAGCATATCTATATAGGCCACGGAATATACAGGGGAGTAAGTAAAGAAACAAAAGGCTGGGCCGATCCCATCCAGATACCTGACCAGATAAAACTACTCCGCCGCTATCCCAATGTGCAGGGAAGTATTTATTTCAGCAGTAAATCATTTGAAAAAAACCCCCAGGGCTGGAATGACAGCCTGCAAAACACTTATTATAAATACCCTGCCCTGCTGCCACCCATGCGCTGGATAGACAATGAGAAACCCTGGCCACCCATAGTACAAAGGACGATCACCAATGATTCCGTTATTCAGCTAACGGTGAGACCCGACCCCCGCAACCGGGTGGAGATAAAGTATTATGTGGTTTACCAGTATGCGGCAGACTCTCACAGCGAAACATTTGGCAACTCGCCGAAGTATATTTCAAAACTGGTACCTATACCGGGGGGCTTTGAGTTGAAGGAGGTACTTTCCTCACAGCATTTCTCTTATCGCTATGTTATTACCGCCGTTGGCCGCAATAATAATGAAAGTGACCTGAGTGAAACGGCCATACTGGTGCAGCCAAGTGGAAAATGGGAATTCTATACGCCTTAAAGCATTGCTTAGAAAGAAGAAGAAATACAAATAGAACCTTCCGCTGATTTTCTACCTTTGCCATGCTTACAATTAATTTTTACTGTAAGCAATTATTAATTCTTAATTATTCATTTTTAATTTCCTCCTCATGCCCGGCTACGAACTCTGGAGCGATAAAGAAAGAAAAGAAGTAAACGATGTACTGGAAACCGGCATCCTGATGCGCTACGGCTTCGATGGGCCCCGCAAAGGCATCTGGAAAAGCAAGGAACTGGAAACTGCTATCTGCGAAACATTTGGCTGTCAATATGCGCAGCTTACTTCGAGCGGTACATCTGCACTCACAACAGCTATGAGTGCCTTAGGTATTGGCTATGGAGACGAGGTGATCACTCCCTCTTTTACTTTTGTTGCCTCTTTTGAAGCAGTGCTAAGTGTGGGTGCTATTCCAGTATTAGTGGATATAGATGATACCTTAACCCTGAACCCCGAAGCTGTTCGAAAAGCCATTACCCCAAAAACAAGAGCCGTAATGCCCGTTCATATGTGCGGCAGCATGGCTGATATGGATGCACTGATTGCCATTTGTAAAGAACACCACCTTATTTTGCTGGAAGATGCCTGTCAGAGCATTGGCGGTTCTTACAAAGGAAAAATGCTGGGAACCATTGGGGATGCAGGAACATTCTCCTTCGATTTTGTAAAAACTATGACCTGCGCCGAAGGCGGGGTGGTGATGACCAACCGGGAAGACGTTTATATAAAATCTGACGGATATACAGATCATGGCCACGATCATAAAGGTGCCGACCGGGGTGCTGACCTGCACCCTTTCATTGGATATAACTATCGCATATCCGAACTGCATGCAGCCGTGGGGCTGGCGCAAATAAAAAGACTAACAGAATTTTTGACCCTGCAAAAGAAAAATCACGGGCTGCTGAAAGAGATGCTGGCGCAAATTCCGGAGATAAGTTTCAGAAGAGTGCCAGACCCAGCCGGCGATAGCTGTAGTTTTATCAGTTGGTTTTTACCTACAGCAGAATTGACTAAAGCAGTGGTGGCCGAAATGAAAGCCCAGGGCATTTTACCTGGCAATTTCTACTGGTTTGATAATAACTGGCACTATATCCGCAAATGGGACCATTTGAAAAATTCCATTACTCTTAATGCACTGCACCCGGAAGTGAAGGCGCAGGTAATGCAGCAGGCCAATAAAGATTTTGCTGCCAGTGATGCGGTCATGAGCCGTTGTATCTCTACTTCCATCAGCCTATTATGGACGGAAGAACAGATAAAAGAAAAAGCTGAAAAAATGGTGGCTGCGGTGAGGAAGGTGCTGGCTGAGCAATCAGTTTCACTGTAATATTCTATCTCGGTCTTATAGCATTTGGCTTTTGCTCCATCCAGTTTACATAGTCTAATGAACCCAGGCGGAAGCGGAATGGTATAGAAATTTTCTTTTGTATCTGTAATTCCGCTTTACAAAAGAAACCAAGCCGGTCCGTATAATATGATCCGCTAATTAATCCTGCATAATTAAAATCACATCTTGCCTGCTTTATCGCCGTATCCTTTGGCTGAACTTGGTCATTTACTGGCAGATTTATACCAAAATCGGAATTTATAAAAAGACGATGCCTTTGGGAAAAGGTCAAATCATAAGGTTCCACCTGCCCAAAAACCTCCCCCTGAAAGATTAACAGTAACACAACAAGAAAGAAAATTAACCGTTGGCCCATCTTTACTTTATTTGTACTTAAATTTACGGCATTATTTTTGTGCAACGGCCAGATTTTTTAGCCGCCGTGTCCAAAGACTAAAATATTAAACGAACCATGGCCTTAAGCCAGAGCTTACAGCAGAAATTACTGCAAAAACTGTCCCCTCAGCAGATTCAACTAATGAAGCTGCTGCAGGTACCTACGGCCAATCTCGACACCCGGATTAAAGAGGAGCTGGAAGAAAATCCCGCTTTAGAACTGGATGAAGACAAACATGAAGATGCAGATGATATGAAAGATGAATTTGCCGATGCCCCAGACAGCGACACAGAAGAGGCAGACGGCAGCGAGGATGAATACGAGAATATTGACGTAAGCGAATATGTATCAGAAGGAGATGACGAAGTAGGCGATTACAAGCTCCGGGATGATAACTACCCGGAAGAAGACGAAGGCCGCCAATTACCTTTTAAAACAGAAACCAGTTTTTATGAACTGCTGCTGAACCAATTGGGCCTGCTTAAACTGGAAGAAAAAGAACAAGCTATTGCCGAACAAATTGTGGGTAGTATAGATGAGGACGGATACCTGCGCCGGGAAACAGCTGCCATTGTGGATGACCTGGCCTTTCGTCAAAACATCATTTCCTCAGAACCGGAAGTGGAAGCCCTGATCAAACGCATCCAGCAGTTTGAACCGGCTGGTGTGGCCGCCCGCAACCTTCAGGAATGCCTGCTGCTGCAGCTTTATCGTCAGAAAGATGAAGGATTGTCAGTGGATATCGCCATAAAAGCCATTACCAAGTACTTCGACGAGTTTACCAAAAAGCATTATGAAAAGATACAGCGGGGGCTGAATATAGATGACGACCAGTTGCGGGAGGTAATGCAGCACATCATCCGCCTCAACCCCAAGCCCGGCGGTGTGGTGGGGGAAAACAATAAAGCCGAAAACTATGTAGTACCGGATTTTTTCATCATGAATAATGCCGGCAAACTGGAGCTCACCCTCAACAGCCGCAATGCACCCGAGCTACGCATCAGCGAAGGCTACCGGGATATGCTGAAAGAATACGACCGCGGCGCTAAAAAAGACAAGCGGCAAAAAGAAGCCGTCCTCTTCATCAAACAAAAGATCGACTCCGCCAAATGGTTCATCGATGCCATCAAGCAGCGGCAGCATACCCTGCTCAGCACCATGAACGCCATCATGGAACACCAGTACGATTTCTTTCTGACCGGTGATGAAACGGAACTGAAACCGATGATCTTAAAGGACATTGCCGAAAAAACCAACCTGGATATTTCCACAGTAAGCCGGGTGGCCAACAGTAAGTTTGTGCAAACCGAATTTGGCACCTACCGCCTCAAATTCTTCTTTAGTGAATCATTAAGCACCGACAGTGGCGAGGAAGTATCTACCCGGGAAGTAAAAAAGATACTTAGCAACCTGATTGAAGCGGAGGAGAAAAAACACCCATTGAGCGATGAGCGGCTCACTGAACTATTGCAGGAAAAAGGCTACAATATTGCCCGGCGCACAGTAGCCAAATACAGGGAGCAGTTGAACATTCCGGTAGCCCGGCTTAGAAAGGAACTGTAACCTCACTCCAACTTGCCTGGTATCTTATAAAATCGGCTTGCCCAAAACCCCCTCTCCTGCAGGAGAGGGGGTTTTGAAATCAGTTAATATTCAACAACGAAATATTATGGGGGGTGAGGTCAAAAAGGCAGATCGTTCTT